>NZ_VDMO01000035.1 GCF_006335125.1 Deinococcus radiopugnans ATCC 19172 | reverse complement strand
TACGGCTCGGAAGAACTGCGCCATGTGCTGCGGTGGGTTCCGAAGAGAATCAGCGAGATCCTACACGTCTTGATATGCCCTTTTCCCGCACTGGGACAGCCGGAAACTGAAGTTGTCAGCTACTGAGGCCGCGCCCATAGGGCAAGCCAGCATCAATGACATCATTTGAACTGATCTCCGCATAAAATCCTTCTCCAGCGGTTGAGACTTGCAGCCTGGAGAGTTGCGGTTTGGTCCAAGCGACTCTCGTCTTCGTCGTTTGCTCATTTCATCTCTACTTCAAGTCGGTTGAGATTCCGCCGCAGTCAATAGATATGCTGATTGCAACGCGCGGGAGGCCGGACGCCAACAGTCGGGAATTCGAATTTAGAAGGGGGGTCAGCATGAATGTCACAGTCAGCGGTCAGGAGGATATGCCTGGGTTGAAGGACGAGACGGCCGTCATCGTGGCCCTGGATCCCGGCACCCACCTCGGCGACGGTTCGCGGCGTCTGGCCGAACACAACGGCCCCAGGCTGAATCTGCACCTGCATGACCTGTGGTTCGACTCGTCGCGTCACGTTCTGCCCAGCGGCGCTCACCTTGAGGCGGTTGAGGCCTTTCTGGACACGCACCAGCCTGCCCACCTACATGTGTCCTGCCTGGCGGGGGTGAGTCGCAGCGCCGCGCTCGCGCTGTTTGCCCTGGCCCGGACGCACCCGGAGCTCAGTGACCGGGAGCTGGTGGGGCGGCTGCTCGCGGCCCGCCCACAGTGTTTTCCAAACCCGCTGATCGTGGGTCTGGCTGATGAACGTCTGGGACGGGGGCTCACGGCCGCCCTTCAGGACGCCATTGCGGGCGGCGCGGTCCCGTGGCCGCCTGACTGAGGATGCTACTTGCCTTGGATTGGTGGCAGGGGAGAAGACCCACGCCGGGTGCCGTCTAAACATTCGAAGAAGCTGCCAGCCCTCAGGTCTGTCGGTCAATCAGCAGGCAGAGCCGGGTGGGGGCGGGCAGCACGGCCTGGGAGGATGAATACGGCGAGGGCGACGAGCGAATGAGCGTGAAGTGCATCGGCACCGCGCAGTACCTCGTCCCCTTCGGCGTGGACAATGACGTCATCATCGGCATTCTCTGTCTGTTCGCGGCGCAGGGGTTCCCGGCGAGCAACGCCGTCACAGGCACCGCCAACCACTTCCTGCGGGCTTCGGGCCTGGACACCTCCGGGCGCTACCACAAGAACCTGCACGAGTCGCTGATGCGCCTGTCGCACACCAACTTCCATATCGAGCGGGGCTGGCACGATGGCAAACGCTACCGGACGGTCATCTTCCGTCACCTGCACGAGATCATGTTCGACACGGCCCAGTCCGGCGGGACCCTCGATCAGGACAGCACCATCACGGTGGTGCTGCCGCCGATCATCGCCGAGAGTCTGCGCCGGGGCTTTCTCAAGCCGCTGAGCTCCGGCGTGCTGGGCGAGCTGAGCCAGCCGACGGCCCGCGCCCTGTACCGCCTGCTGGATGGCCACCGCCACAACCTCACGGCCCCGGACGAGCGCCTTCAGGAGTTCACGGTGGGCCTGGTGGACTGGGGGCGCAAGGCCCGCATTCTGAACCTGAGTCCGGACAAGATCCGCCGTGTCCTTGATCCGGCCCACGAGGAACTCCTCAAGGCGCATTACCTGGCGTCGGTCACGTACCACGGGCGGGGGCAGGGCCAGAGTGTGCATTACGTCTTTGAGCGGGACGTGGTGGCCCTCGATCCCCTGCTGCTCAGCCGCCTGACCGGGCGCGGCATTGCCCCCAAGGTGGCCCGTGGCCTGATGGAATCAATTGGAGTTGATGCGGTGCGTGAACGGCTTGACGAGGTGGAGCGGCTGATCGCGGGCAAGAAAGTCCCGGGGCCAGGCTTCTTCGTGAGCTTCATCCGCTCGCCGGACGACTACCGCCCGCGTCCATCGCCTGCCCAGGGCCAGGCAGCGGCGAGGCCCAAGGCGGCGAGGCAGCCGCGTCTGCTGGAGGTGGAGCCTGATCCGGATCAGGCGGCGCGCGAGCGGTTCGCAAATCTGTCCCCCACGGAGCGCGCCCAGGAGACGGTACGCTCCCTGAAGGTGGTGTACGACAGCCGTCTGGACGCCGAGGCGTACCGCAAGCTCGGGGAGGTGCTGGAGGTGGGTGCCCTGGACGCCGCTGCCCTGCGCGCCGAGGCGGCCCGTGCCCTGACGACCGGAACGTGCGACAACCAGGCGGCGCGACTTCAGGTGCAATTGGCGAACTTCACCTGAGGCGTGCAGGACAGCATTTCCTTATTGGCCCGCCCGGCGAAGGAGCTGGGCTCGCGTCCTAGACGGGAATGGAACGGAAAAACTTACCCTCCCCATTCGCGAAGGCCAGAACTCCAACCCCTCTTGGAGCGTCGCTCGCCTTGAGCGGGAGAGCGTCAGACTTTCCAAGGTCTCCTGCCATCTCGTCATGCGGGCCGTCTGTCACGACAGGTGTTCGTCACCCTGACGTATGGTCAGATAGGTTTATCCTGAAGCATCATGGACAGCTCCGCCGCCACGCCGCAGCACCTGCGCGATCTCGCGCGGCTGCGCCGTGTGCGTGACCGGATTGACCGGGAATACGCGCGACCCCTGAATGTCGAGGTGCTGGCCGCGGGGGTGCATATGTCGGCAGGACACCTCAGCCGACAGTTCCGGCTGGCCTACGGCGAGTCCCCGTACAGTTACCTGATGACGCGGCGCATCGAGCGCGCCATGACGCTGCTGCGTCAGGGGGATCTGAGCGTCACGCAGGTCTGTTTCGAGGTCGGCTGTTCGTCGCTGGGCACCTTCAGCACCCGCTTCTCCGAATTGGTGGGGATGTCGCCCAGTCTCTACCGTCAGCACGCGGCGGGCACGACGGCGGGCATGCCGCCCTGCGTGGCGAAGCAGGTCACCCGTCCGATCAGGAATCGAGAAGCACTGAAGGCGCGGCAAACCTAGGATGAAGGCATGAATCTCACCATCCATCAGACGTTCCTGCCGCATACCAGTCCAGACGCCTCGCTGGCGTTTTACCGCGACACCCTCGGCTTTGAGGTCCGGGACAGTGTCGAGTACGGCGGCATGTACTGGATCACGGTGGGTCCGGTGGGCCAGCCCGGCACGTCCATTGTGCTGCACCCACCGGCCATGGATCCGGGTCTGACCGACGCCGAGCGCCGCACCATCACCGAGATGATGGCCAAGGGCAGCTACGCCAGCATCAATCTGGCCACCGACGATCTGGACGAGACGTTTGATCGGTTGCAAGCCAGCGACGCCGAGGTCGTTCAGGAACCAACGGAGCAGGCGTACGGCGTTCGTGACTGCGCCTTCCGTGATCCCGCAGGCAACCTGATCCGTATCCAGGAGCGGCGCTGACGCGACATGCCTCCAACGGCTTCGCCGTCACTCGCGTTTTCCCAATAGGAAGGAATGTGATGACAGGAAAGATTTCCGGAAAGACTGCGAAACCCGGCACACGACCGGCAAAGGCCAGCAAAGCAAACGTGTCTGAGAGCTTCACGGACGATGAACGGGCCGCGATGAAGGAACGTGCCCAGGAACTGAGGGGAAGTTCGCGGCGCGGCTCGCGGGCCGCCAGGGGAGACGGGACGATTGAGGTCCTGGCGAAACTGGCGGAAATGCCGGAGCCGGACCGAGTTCTGGGCGAGCGGCTGCATGCCCTGATCACGTCCTGCGCACCTGACCTACAGCCGAAGCTCTGGTACGGCATGCCCGCCTACGCCCAGGAGGGCAAGGTGGTCTGTTTCTTCCAGGGTGCGCGCAAGTTCAAGACGAGGTACGCGACGCTGGGCTTCAGCGACGAGGCGAAGCTTGACGACGGTGCCTTGTGGCCGACAGCCTTTGCCTTGATGGACTGGACGCCGGGCATTGAGGAAAGGATCACCGCCCTCGTCAAGAGAGCCGTGGGCTGAGCTGCTTCACAATCAACCCAATGGAGACCGTGTTTCGGATGGAATCTCTGATCCCGCTGCGACGACCAGCACCCCGTCTCGTTCGAGGCGTCCTGGAGTGGCCTGAAGGGACGCCCCGCTCCGCTGATGGCCTTCCCCGGCGTCCGGCAAGAGCAGCGCTGCACCCTCACCGCTGGACATGGCGATGACGGCGTACGGTGTGCCCCGTCCGAGAAGATGCGCCCCGGCGGGCCACCAGTCGGCGTTCATGGTCTCCATCCGGATCTGACTGGCCCCACGCTGTAGGTGAGAATTGTGGGCGAAGACCAGCGTGGGGCCGCGCTCCATTTCCCGTTCGGCGATGGCACGGAGATTGTCCGCCATCATCACCGCGCGCAGGGCCAGCATCTGCGAGATGCGGTCCGCTGAGGGGGTAGCCAGATTGGCGTGGTAGCGCAGCAGACCCAGGGCCGTCCGGGCGTGCAACCGTGCCTCCCAGAGCTCAGGCTGCGCCCCGAGTCCAGGGCGCTGGGTTTCGAGAAACCCCAGCAGGTCATCGGCCAGCGCCCGCAGGTGCCAGGCGTCTGCTGTCGCTCCAATGGACTGGCTGGGGTCCATCGCAGCGGCCTGGTTCGTCCAGCGGGCATCGTCTCCACAGAGGTGCTCCAGCGTGGCTCGGTCTGCAGGCAGGTGGGAAAAGCGTGGGGCCAGGAAGTCCCAGAGGGCCAGCAGGACGTGCCGTGGGCTGGCTGCCCACATGTTCTCGATAGGCGGATCAAAGCCGTAGAACCTGACTCGGTCCAGTTCATTGCGTCCAGCATTGAACTGACGCATCCAGACCACCAAGTCCCTATTGGCCTGCACTCCTCTGAAGCCGTGGCTGAACCCACCTGTCATCACCTCGTCCAGGGTGTCCTGTCCGGAGGCGACATAAGCATCCGCCTGCAGGCCAGCGATGATGTCGCTCTCGATGGCGATGGAGCGAAAGCCCTGTGTTTCCACCAGGGTCTGGAAGATGCGATTGCGCCAGAGAGGAAAGGCCTCGACGCCGTGGGTGGGCTCACCCAGCCCCAGCAAGTGTGGCGCGTCAGGCAGGGCAGCGAGAAAAGCGGAGAGGGCGGCCGCCGGATCGGTCAGGGGCCAACTGATCTGGGAAGTCTGGTCTGGCATGGTGAACTCCTGGGCCAGAGGGCGCGTCCGCAATGGCCCCTTCAGCATTGCTGTGCCCCATGTGAGGACCCTTATAGAAAAGAGCCGACTTTTGATCTCAGGTCGGGAGTTTTGAAGGGGAGTCGGGGAGGAGCGTGACCCCAGCCCGACTGCCCTTGCACAAGCAATCCATACACGGTGGTGGCTGTGGTCCCAGAGCCTGTCTGAGAGGGCCTTTCTGGCTTTCTTCACGGCTCCCTGACTTTTCTTGAGTTAGCGGCACACTCTACACAGTCGCTGGCCAGTCGACGCTACGTTGGGCATAGACAACCGCGCCCGGCTCTTCCGGGACACGCGGAACGTGGAGGAACGATGCTCAATGACAACCCCTCAACAGGGCGTGGCCCCAACAGCTACCACCTGATTGAAAACGGCGAATTGCAGGGGACGGGCGGACATTTCGTGAGACAGGCCCACCAGACGTTTCGGGACCGAATCCTGGCTCCGAACTTCTCCTGCGTGGCGGCCAAGGCCGCCTTCAACACCGACCACTACGCCTTCGCCAGTTACGGCGAACTGGGCAGTCCGGAAGCTACGGCGGCCTTGGCCCGCGATCTGCAGCGCTTCTGCCATGATCAGGACGAGATGGACTCGGATTTCACCACCATGGTGGCGGTGTTCCGCGGGCCGCGTGAAATGGATGAACTCACCTTCGAGGCGCGGCTTTGGGAGCAGCTCCGGGCGCTGCACCGCGCCGACACCTCACCCTATAGTCCTGAGGTCAGCGCGGATCCCAGCGATCCCTCCTTCGGGTTCTCCTTTGCGGGGCGGGCCTTTTTCATCATCGGAGGGCATCCGCGCAGCAGCCGCGTCGCGCGGGCCTTCCCTGACCCGGCGCTGGTGTTCAACGCACACCGGCAGTTCCGCGCCTTGAAAGGCGACGGCCGCTGGCCCCGCTTTCAGGAAACGATCCGTGGCCGCGAGATGAAGTTGCAGGGCAGTCTGAATCCGAACCTGGCGGATCACGGACAGGCGTCCGAGGCACGGCAATACTCGGGGCGTGCGGTAGAGCCGGACTGGCAGGCGCGCTTCCCGTCACGGCCGAATGCCCGGCGTATTCCCGAGACAGGCCCTGATATCGCCCGCTGCCCCTTCCTCTCCACCTCGCGTCCTTTCGAGCAGGAGAGTGCCCATGACTGACCCTGTTTCCCAGGCCGGACCCCACCGCATTCCCCCCCAGAGCGGGACTGCCTTTCGCCTGCGCCGGGGTGAGGTGCTGGTGGTGACTGACCCACGCGGTGAGCAGGTGGCTGACCTGATGGCGTACGCAGACGGCGACAGCGGCGAGTGGCTGTCCTCCGGCCGAACTTTTGATTACAACGAAACCATTTACCTCACCAGCGGGCATGTCCTGTACTCCAACCGCAGCCGTCCGATGCTGACCCTGTTGAGAGACGATGTGGGGCGTCATGACTTTTTGCTGACGCCTTGCTCGACCGAGACGTTTGAACTGCTCTATCCCCCTGGCACCGCCGAGGGACACCCCAGTTGTTTCGGTAACCTGGTGCAGGCCCTGGCGCCCTACGGTATCCGGCCTGATCAGATCCCCACCACCCTCAACATCTTTATGAACGTGCTGGTGGGTGAGGACGGCCGCGTGAAGATCGGACCTCCCATTTCGCAGGCTGGACAGTCGCTGGAACTGCGTGCGGAGATGGACCTGGTGGTGGGTCTGACGGCCTGCTCGGCGGAGGGCAGCAACAACGGCACCTTCAAGCCGATCGACTACCAGATCACTGCGGTACAGTCGGGATAGCCCTCTCGGATCAAGGCCTGCCGTTTCATCTCATCGCAAGAAGCTTCAGGTAAGACGCTGGGGCTTGCTGGCGGATAGTTACAGGCCCCCCCTCAGGTCATCTCGGGAATGGGACGACAGCCGCAGTGGGCGGCGCGGCTGAGTGACGCCGATTGGCAACACCTGACGGCCCTGCGGCTGTTTCACGCTGTTCAGCCCGAACTGGCGCTGCTGGAGGTGGCGCTGCCCAGGGTCGACGGCTTCGGGATCCTGCGGCAGGTGCGCCAGGCCGGAGAGAACCCGGTAATCATGTTGGCGGCCTGTATGGACGACATTGACCGGCTGGTCGATCTGCAAATGGGCACCGACGCCAGTGTGATCCACCCCTTTCCGACGCCAGTGTGATCCACCCCTTTAATTCGCCGGAAGTGGTGGAGCGCGTCAAGGCCGTTTTGCGCCGCGCCCGCCCCGTCGATCCAGGAAAACCCATTTCTGTGGCGGGCATCGAGATTGATCCGTGTGGCATGCGGTTCAGCGCTGGGGGAGCGCGGTTGGACCTGCTCCTGAGCGAAGACCGCCTGCTGAAAGTGTTGGCCCAGCACCAGGCCGGGTCTTCAGCCGCGCCGAGTTGCTGGAGTGGTGTCTGCCCGAATCCGGAGCGCTGGAGCGGGTGGTTGACGCTCACCTCAACAGCATGAGGCGCGAACTGGGGGGCCAGGGAGGGACTGACCTCTCCTGGGATCGCTGGGCGGAACCGTGGCCGCCACGATACTTGTACTTGCGGCGCTGATTGTCTGGCCAGACCGCTCAGCGAGGTTTCCAGGGCCGCCCGGCAGGTTGCAGGCGGCGATCTGAGTGCCCGTGCCAGGCTCTCGCCCCGGCAGCGCAGCGGACCACTGAGCAGACATGACGGCGAGGCCATTCGGTTGATCGACGACTTCAACCTCATGGCCGCTTTACTCGAACGGCTGGAAACCGAGCCCCAGACGACCACAGCCACCATGGCCCACGAGTTACGAACCCCCCTGGCTGTGTTGCAGGCCCGGCTGGCCGAGGACTTGCGGCACCTGTCGCTGGCGGACGCAGGCAAGCTCAACCTCAGCTTCGGGCCGCCCGTCAGGGCAAAAAGGGTCAGGCTGCTGATCTAGGCTCAGCCGGCTCCCCTCAGCGGCGACGCGGTTCGGCTGCGGTAGATCATCACGAATCAGCTCGATAACACCCTGAAGCTCACGCCACAGACAGGCTGTATCACGGTGACGGTCACGACATCGGCCCTGGCATCGCCACCGAATCCAGGGCACGGGTTTTCGAGCAATTCTCTTTTCTGGTAGGCGGCACTCCAGGCTTCGTCCTGGGCCTGACGATTGTCAATTCACTTGTCAAGCGGCACGGTGGACGGGGAGAAGGCACCAATGCAGCGCAGGACGGAGCCAGATTTCAGGTCTCTCTGCCTAGAGTTCTGACAACTCAGCTCCGGCGGAACTTCACAGAAACCTGACAACGACTGACCGCATGGCTACAGCCATCTCTCTCTCATTCTCAGTGTTTCAGGTCTCAAATTGACCAGTAATCCGCTGCGTCGCCCTGCCAGGGCGCCCTCCTCGTCGCAGGCCATCATCCGCAGAAATTGACGACAAACACTGTTCTACAGCACGGCGAGAGCGCAGGCACTGTCCTCCATATCCTCAGAAAGTGTTCGTGGTTCCATCATTCAGTCGGCCGTTTTCCTGGGTGATGAATTTGTCACATTGCACCGGATACAACTAAACCCGGCCAGCAGACGCTGCGGCTGCTTCCCGTCTCAGACACCCTTTCTCGTCTCTTACAAGGAGTTGATATGGCCCTGTTCGGCGACCTTAAACACCAAACGCTCGCCGATCTGGCAAAAATATTGCACGTTCACACTGGGACGTTGTTTTTTCACTCCTCCTATCAGGGCAAGACCGTTGAATTGGTGTTGAACAGAGGGCAGCTGCGTGCGATGTACCTGGACGGCTTTCCGGTGGAAGCCCTGGCCCGGGCACGGGGCATCCTCTATCAGCTGCACATCCAGGGCCACGGGGCCTTCGAGTTCCACCGACAGGCCCTGCTCGTGGGCGACGTCCATTTTTACGATCACCCGTTTGCCAGCTTGGTTCACGAGCTGGTCGAATCCTCATTCCCCGGCATGGGTGGGGCGGTGATTCCCGACGATCAATTGCCGCACCCCGAGACACGCTTCGTGCCCGTGCCCCATTCCCCGCCCGTGCCCGGTTCGCTCGCGTCACTCTGGGCCCTCGTGCAACCTCACCTGACGGGGGGCAGCAGCGCCGCCGAACTCGCGCCGCAGCTGGGGCTGTCGCCACACGACATGCAGACGGTCCTGTACCGGCTGCGGGCCATGGACCTGATCGCGCCCCAGCGGGCGGCGGGCCTACGCCCGGCCCCTGCTTCCCATCATGCCGCGTCGCCGCAGGGCTCAGGATTTTTCACCGTGAATGACCTGGCGCCCGTCACTGTTGCTCCCGCCTCTCCCGCGCCCCGGCCCCTTGTGCAGCGTTTGCTGGGCGCGCTTCGCCGCTTCACCCAGGGAGGCACCGCATGACCGCCACCGAGGCGCCGCTCAAGCTGGTGGTCTCCGGGCCTGTTGGCGCCGGCAAGACCACCTTTGTCCAGACCATCTCCGAGACCCCCGTCGTCGCCACCGAGGCCGAGGCCAGCGAGGACATCGGCAAGACACACACCACCGTCGCCTTCGACTTCGGCACCCTGCGCCTGGACGGTCAGGACGTGCACCTGTACGGCACGCCCGGCCAGGACCGCTTCAACTTCATGTGGGAAGTGTTGTGCGAGGGCGCCCTCGGACTGGTGCTGCTGGTGGCCGGAGACCGCCCCGAGGACTTTGCCCACGCCCGCAACATGCTCGATTTCATCACCAGCCGCATTCCGGTGCCGTTTCTGGTGGGCGTGACCCGGCAGGATCAAACCTCGGTGTGGCAGCCGGAAGACGTGGCGTTGTACTTCGGCCTGCCTGAAACGCAGGTGGTGGGCCTGAACGCCACCTGCCCGGATCAGGTGCGCCGGACGCTGGCCACTCTGCTGGAACTGCAGCTGGTCCCAGCGCTGCGGACCGAACACCACCCTTCCCCCTTCATCCACTGACCCCTCTGAATTCGCCTTTTTTCACGTGTCCCGGGAGCACCCCCCTTCCCGGAAAGGAACCACCATGACCGCCACCATGAGCAAGCAAGACCAGCTGACCTCCACCCTCACCACCCTGCGCGGCGCGCTGCCTGAACTGCGCGGCGCGCTGGTGGCCACCGTCGACGGCCTGCCCATCGCCCAGGACATGGGCGGCGGCGTGGATGCCAACCGCGTGGCCGCCATGGCCGCCACCGCCCTGGGCCTGGGCAAGCGCATCAACGACACCCTGGGCTCGGGTCAGCTGACCGACATGAGCGTCGGCGGCACTGACGGTCAGGTGTATATCTACGCCGCCGGGAAGAAGGGCGTGCTGGCCGTGGTCGCGCCGGCCGGCGTCAATCTGGGGCTGCTGCATATGGAAGCCCGCGACGCGGCCCAGAGCGTCTCCATCATCTTGTAAACCGCGCCCACCGCCTGGAGGCCCCATGGCCACACTGTCCACTTCACTCGCGGGGCTGCTGAGCACCCTGTATCCAAGGAGAACCCCCATGACTGCCACCACCACGCCCTCCCTGCGCCCCCACCTGGGCGACTTCAGCTCCATCGTCTGCTTCAAGGCCGTGATCGTCGGCGTCGAGGACACCCTTGGCCCGGACGGGGCCGCCGTGGTCTTTACCCGTGCGGGCAAGGTGCGGGGCCGTGACCTGGCCACCGAGCTGGGCGTGGCCGGCAGCAACGTGCCGATCGAGCAACTTGCTGGACTGCTGAACGCGGCCATCGGCCGCGACGGCACCTGCCTGGCCGGGGTGACGGCGTCCTACCGTGAGGGCCAGAATGTCGTGATCGAGACCCAGGACACCGTGTGCTCGGCGGGCGAGGCCATGGGCAGCGACCGCAAGTGCACCTTCACGCTGGGCGCGGTGTGGGGCGCGCTGGAAGCCATCACCGGCGAGCTGTACCTGGGCGAACACACCGACAGCGTGCTGCGCGGCGGCACCAGCGACAAGTTCGTCTTCAGCCCGCTCTGAGCGGTGTCGGCCAGGCCCCCACCAAGATTGGTGGGGGCCTTATGCTGAAGCACTTCCTGGAAGCCCATCCATGACCAGCGCTGCTCAGGACTCGGAGGGCGTTAACCCTCGTCCGCTCAAACTGACGGCAGGGCTGAGCCAGAACGAATTAGTCCGGATTTACGCCGCCGCGCAGCGGATCGGACTCGAGGAGTCCACTTCTTTGCGGCACGCGGCGCTGGCTGGAGACATCAAGCCTAGCCAGTACGGCAGACATGAGCTGAGCAGCATCTACCGGGAAGCCGTCAGCCAGGGGCACGTGTGGACCGGGGACGAACTTCTTGAGCGCGGCCCGCCGCTGTACTAGAACGAGGCCTGGGTGCGCACCCGCCTGGCCGGGTCACAGATGCTGGGGCAGCCGGGCCATCTTTCACTCCAGCAGGCGCTGGAGCCCTACAGCGACCGCTACGACGTGGTGCTGGTGGACCGTCTGCTCGGCACCGGTCGGCTGGCCATGCAGAGGAGGCCGACGTTGAGACTCCGCTCGCCGAGAGTGACATGGCCGCTCTCGGTGCCGCGCTGGCGCAGCCATGCCTGGACCTCACAGGCGCTGACGGGAAAGCGGTGGAGCGCCAGACGGCGTGTGATCGACATCGGAAACCGTGGCGAAAGGGCCTGGCCGCGGTCATGACGGGGGATGCTCTCCCGACCCGGTTCAGTCAACACAACCCTTCATCCAGCAGCTGCGGTCCAGGCGGGCGTTTTTCTGCCGCGTGGTCTGCCCCCCGAGAACTGGACGGGATGAAGTAGAGACTCAGGCTCGGTCCCAGCCCTAAGCTGGAAAGCGAGGCCCAGTCATGAAAATCCGACAGTTCACCGAAGACCAGATCATCAAACTCCTGCAGGACGGCAAAAAAGGCGAGAGGTCTGTCGAAGACCTCTGCCGCGACTTCGGGTGCAGCACCGCGTCCTACTACGCCTGGAAGAAGAAATATGGCGACACCAACGCCGACGAAGCCAAACGGCTTCGTCGATTGGAGAAGGAAAACGCCCGCCTGCTGCGCATTGTCGGTCAGCAACGCCTGGAGATCGACGCGATGAAGGACGTCATTGGAAAAAAGCGGTAACGCCCACCGAGAAACGCGCCGTGGTCAGACAGCTGGTCGCGGCGCACATCAGGCCCGAACGGGCCTGTGTTCTGGTGGGCCTGTCCAAATCCTCCTGGCATTACCGCCCACAACCGCGCCAGGACAGTGAACTCCGGCAACAAATCCATGACCTGGCCCGGCAATATCCCCGTCGGGGATACCGCTTCATCCATGCCCTGCTCGTTCGAGCAGGGGTCACCATCAACAAGAAGAAGGTTCGGCGCATCTGGCGCGAGGAAGGCCTCGCCATCAGACCCAAAGTGTCCCGGAAAATCCGGACTGGAGCAACAATTCCCATGCAGGCCGAGGACGCGAATCACGTCTGGACGTACGATTTCATCTTTGACCAGACCCTGGAAGGAACCACCCTGAAGATCCTGACCCTGACGGACGAATTCACCCGGCAGTCTCTGGCCTTGCAGGTGGCGACGTCCTTTACCTCCTTGGAGGTGAAGGACGTGCTCCGAGACGTGATTGCAAGACGCGGGGCGCCAGACTTCATCCGCAGCGACAACGGTTCCGAGTTCATCGCTCGTGAACTCGGGATCTGGCTCGCGGTACAGGACATCGGCACCCGGTTCATTGAACCAGGAAAACCGTGGCAGAACGGTTTCGCCGAGAGCTTCCACTCCCGTCTGCGCGCAGAATGCCTCAACCAGGAGATCTTCTATTCTGCCAAACACGCCCAGGTGCTCCTGGACGATTGGCGGTCGTTCTACAACGCCCGCAGACCCCACTCGTCACTCGGCTATAGAACCCCAGACGAGGTTGCTGAGCAGGCCAGGGGGCGGCCTGCCGCCCCCCTTTGCGGAGACAACACCGCAAATGTGGCCGTCAGCCCGTCCCCTGGGCGAGCAGGGAAAGCTGATGTTGTACCCTTGACCCGAGTCGAGTCTCTACTCGGAACCGTCCAACTTTTGGGGCCAGCCCACTGCTGTGGGTGCAGGCCAGCGTGCGAACCCGCGACAACCACGCGCTGGAATACGCGGTCCGGCAGGCCAACGAACTGGGCCTGCCGCTGGTGGCCGTCTTCGGCCTGACTCCCGATTACCCAGAAGCCAACGCCCGCCATTTTCAGTACCTGCTGGAGGGATTGCGAGATTTGCGCGTCAATCTGGCTGTGCGCGGCATTCCGCTGTCCATTCGCCTGGGCAAGCCGCCCGAAGTGGCTCTGGAAGCGGCGCGGGAGGGTGCGGCGCTGGTGGTGACTGACGTGGGCTATCTGAATATTCAGCGGGCGTGGCGTGACTGGCTGAAGGCCCAGCTCGAAGTCCCCTTCGTGCAGGTCGAATCCGAGGCCGTTCTTCCCGTCCAGACTGTCAGCAGCAAGCAGGAGTACGCTGCACGCACCATCCGTCCCAAGATTCATCGGCTGTGGCATGACTCCCTCGTGCCGCTGGAAGAACACGAATTGCAGGCGCAGACGGACGACTGGGCAGCGGGGCTGGATGTGGGCGATCCAGCAGAGCTGGTCAAGACCCTGCCCGTCGATCACAGCGTTCTCCCCGGCACCGAAACGGGCGGCGAGGACGCGGCGCTGGAGCGGGTGGCCGAGTTCATCGAACTGGATCTGGCGCAGTACGGTACTCGGCGCAACGATCCCACCGTGGACGGCAGCAGTCGCCTCAGCGCGTATCTGCATTACGGGCACCTGTCGCCGCTGACCGCCGCGCTGGCCGCCCGTGAGCACGGCGGCCCCGGCGCGGACGCCTTTTTAGAGGAATTGATCGTGCGCCGTGAGCTGAGTTTTAACCTCTGCACCTTCAACCCGCTGTATGACCAGTATGACGGCCTGCCCGGGTGGGCGCGCAAGACGCTGGAGGAACACGCTGGAGACAGGCGCGAGTTCCTGTACACCCGCGAGCAGTTCGACGCTGCGCAGACCCACGATCCGTACTGGAACGCCGCGCAGAACCAGATGGTCAGGACGGGACGCATGCACAACTACATGCGGATGTACTGGGGCAAGAAGATTCTGGAATGGACGCCAGATCCCAGAGCCGCCTATGCCGAGCTGGTGTGGCTGAACAACCGCTACGAGCAGGACGGGCGCGACCCCAACAGCTACGCGGGCCTGGGCTGGGTGCTGGGATTGCATGACCGCCCGTGGACGCGCCGCCCGATCTTCGGCATGGTGCGTTACATGAACGCAGGCGGCCTCAAACGCAAATTCGATGCGGACGCTTATGCGGCGCAGTGGGTCTAACGGGGGTGTCTGACGGGCTCAGACCGCCGAAAGACTCGAACGATTCCGGGCGGCTGGCTGAGCCGCCCCACACGCAACATCCCCTGACTGTGCCTCACCTCTCCTTCACTCCGCAACCGGGTCTTGGGTGATCTTTGGGCTGGCCCCAAAAGTTGGACGGTTTTGAGTAGAGACTCGGCTCAGGTCAAGGTTACAACATCGGCTTTCCCTGCTCGCCCAGGGGACGGGCTGACGGGCACCTTTGCGGTGTTGTCTCCGCAAAGGGGGGTGGCAGGCCGCCCCCTGGCCCGTTCGGCGAACTCGTCTGGGGTTCGGTAGCCGAGTGACGAGTGTGGTCTGCGGGCGTTGTAGAACGCCCGCCAATCATCGAGCAGCACTTGGGCGTGTTTGGCGGAGTAGAAGACTTCCTGATTGAGGCATTCTGCGCGCAGGCGGGCATGGAAGCTCTCGGCAAAGCCGTTCTGCCACGGTTTGCCCGGTTCGATGAACCGGGTGCCGATATCCTGCACGGCGAGCCAGATCCCGAGATCCCGGGCAATAAATTCCGAACCGTTGTCGCTGCGAAGAAAGGCTGGGGGACCACGCCTTGCAATCACGTTCCGGAGCACGTCCTTCACCTCCAAGGAGGTAAAGGACGTCGCCACCTGCAAGGTCAGAGACTGCCGGGTGAATTCGTCGGTCAGGGTCAGGATTTTCAGGGTGCCTCCTTCCAGGGTCTGATCGAAGACGAAATCGTAGGTCCAGACGTGATTGGCGTACTCCGCCTGCATGGGAACGGACGCCCCAGTCCGGATTTTCCGGGACGATTTGGGTTTGACGGTCAGTCCCTCTTCGCGCCAGAGTCGCCGAACGCGCTTCTTGTTGATGGTGACCCCTGCTCGGACGAGCAGGGCGTGAATGAAACGGTATCCCCGGCGGGGATACCGCCGGGCCAGGTCATGGATCTGCTGTCGGAGTTCGCTGTCCTGACGCGGCTTTGCCAGATAGTGCCAGGAGGATTTGGCCAGGCCCACCAGAACACAAGCCCGTTCGGGCTTGATCTGCGCCGCGACCAACTCCCTGACCGAGGCGCGTTTCTGAGTGGGCGTTAGCGCTTTTTTTCAATGACGTCCTTCATCGCATCAATCTCCAGACGCTGCTGGCCGACAATCCGCAGCAGGCGGGCGTTTTCCTTCTCCAGTCGACGAAGCCTGCGGGCTTCGTCGGCGTTGGTATCGCCATATTTCTTCTTCCAGGCGTAGTACGACGCGGGGCTGCATCCAAAGTCGCGGCAGAGGTCTTCGACAGACCTCTCGCCTTTTTTGCCGTCCTGCAGGAGTTTGATGATCTGGTCTTCGGTGAACTGACGGATTTTCATGACTGGGCCTCGCTTTCCAGCTTAGGGCTGGGACCGAGTCTTCGTCTCTACTCAATGACCGTCCAGTTTTCGGGGGGCAGACCATCTTGTGCGCGCCCCAGCACAAAGGACGGGATCGGCACCCGCCCCTCCCCGCGCAACGTCTCTCCGATGGCGCCGCGGAAGCCAATGAACCGTTGGAAGGTGCGCGCTCGCCACACGGGTAGCGGTGGATTCGGCGTCCAGGAGACGGCACAGCAATGCGTCGGGTGTCAGCGCCCCCGCCGGAAAGTGCTTGAGATTCTGCGTGACGATCAACTCTGCGCCGGCGTGGATGGCGGCGGCCAGCATATGCCGGTCATCCGGGTCAGGCAAACTCAGGCCAGTGATCAGATGCTCAAAGCCGTCCGCCTCAGCGTCCGGCAGCGCCGTTTCCATGCTGCGGCGCGTGCGCACCAGCCGTTCGGGGGGCAGGTCTGGCCGAGCCTCCAGCAGGTTGCGGGTCCACTCGTCGTGAATGGCAGCGGTCCAGCGCACCGAGACCAGACGCTCGGTTCCCAGATACATCAGCAGGTTGCAGATCAGCGACGGATACAGCACGCGGGCGTCGTACACGGTCACCAGACGCGTGCGGGAGAGGCGGGTCAATCCAGGCCCAGGTCTTGCAAGTCGTCGGTCAAGTCCTGCATGGCGTCCGTGCGAGTCTGATCTAGCCGCGCCCGGTAGGCCAGCACGTCTTCCAGGTGCAGGCGACGGCGCGGGCCGACTTTGCGGTGGGGGAGTTCCCCGGCCTCCACGTGCCGATCTCCGGTTCCAACGACAGGACCTGCACTGCCTGGCCCGCCGCGAGCTGGCCCAGCAGGTCCTCCAGCAATTCGGCCAGCCGGGGCGAGGCAGCGCCGGTCCCACGTCCAAGCTGGGCGCGCAACTGTTCGAGTTGCTGCTGGGCGGCCTGGGTGTCGGCTGCGGTGGGCAGAAAGGGTAGGAACATGCGGGCGCCTCCTCCCACAGTCTACCCGCTGAACGGAACAAACGAAATGAATTGGTCCGTCCATCCGGCGTTCTGGCGCACATGAGCAATCACCGCGGGCAGCTTCAGGTGGCTATCGATCAAGCGGGCAAAGCTGGCTTCCGTTCGACCATGCTGGTCAACCCGGAACAAATCCGGCTGAGCGGGTCACGAGCTGATTTGATCCCGTGCGCGACTCAGTTGAGCCGCGCCAGCCCGACAGCGTCCTCCAGCGACATGATCCGTCCAAGTCGCGTCCAGTGTTCGGCCTCCACTTCGCCCAGCGCGGCTGTGGCGGCACCGACCTGCCCGTTCATCCCCAGGCTGGGCGCTGGAACGTGGAGGCTGGCCAGCAAGGTTTCGGCCGCCCCGTTGAGTTGCAAGCAGCGCTCAGGCCGTCCTTCAGCCACGGCCAGTTTACCGAACTCGATCAGTGCGGCGGCCACCCCACGTCTGCGGCCCAGTTGCCAGAACAGGTCCAGGGCTTCTTCCAGCAGCGCCCGTCCCGCAGACAACTCGCCCTGGTCGATCTGCAAGTCCGCAAGATTGAACAGGGCATTGGCGACGCCCTGGCGGTCTCCCAGCTCACGCTTGATGCTCAGGCTCTGCTCCGTCAGTCGCTGGAAGCCGGCGGGATCATCCATGGTGTTGCCCAGATTGGACAGCGCGTAAGCAATGCCCTGGCGGTCGCCCAGTCGCTCTTTCAGGCGCAGGCTCTCGCCGAACAGTTGCCGGGCGCGCGCCAGGTCGCCGCTTCTGGCCCAGATGATGCCCAGATCGTTGAGGGTGGTGGACAGGCCCCAGGACTGCCCGAGTTGCCGCTGGAGCGCCTCGGCCTGCTCCAGCAGCGTGAGCGCGCGGTCCGTCTGACCGAGTTCCCGCACCGTCAGGCCCAGACCGTGAAGGCCCTGGGCCTCCAGCAGAGGCAAATTGGCACTCCGGGACAGCGTCAACGCGTCCTCAAGCCACGCCACACTCTGGTTATACTGGCCCAGCTCCTTGCTCAGCGCGCCGGCTGCGCTGAGGGCCGGAACGCGCGCCTGCACGCTACCGCCTGAGCGCTCCAGTGCCGCCGTCAGCCAGCGCAGCCCCTCGCGGTGATGGCCCCGCACATACCAGAACCAGTGCAGGGCCGCGCTCAGGCGCAGCGCGTCGTCTGCCGTGCCGTGGTCCAGCACCCAGCCCAGGGCCGCCCTGAGGTTGTCGTGTTCGGCGTCCAGACGGCCCAGCCACGCAGCCTGATCGGGTCCATGCAGGTGGGGCGCGGCCTCGGCGGCCAGGGCGACAAAGTGCGCGGCGTGCAGCCTGCGGGCCTCGGTCTCGACCTCCGCGTCCAGTGTCTGCGTGCCCGGTGCTGTGCCCAGCTCACGGTCCCTCCCAGTGTGCAGCGCCTCGGCGGCGTACTCCCGGATCACCTCATGCAGCTGGTACCGGCCTCCCCGGTCACGTCGGATCAGGGAGTGGTCGGCCAGCGTCAGCAGGGCGAGCAGACCCGAACCCGCGACAGCCTGGGCCGCCGGGCGATCAAAGCCGCCCCGGAAGACCGAGAGTCGGGCCAGCACCTGCCGTTCCGTGTGTCCCAGCAGCCGCCACGACTGCTCGAAGGCCGCGCGCAGGCTGCGGTGGCGTTCCGGGCGGTCCGGCGCGTCACTGCCCAGCAGGTTCAGGCTGGCGCTCAACTCGGTCACGATGTCCTGCGGCTCGAACGTGGCCATCCAGGCCGCACTCAGCTCCAGGGCCAGCGGCAGGCCACCCGTGAGCGCGCAGATCTGAACCAGCGCCCCGACATTCTGCGGATTCAGGGCGAAGCCTGCCCGCACCCGACTGGCCCGCTCGATCAGCAGCCGTACGGCGCTGGAACGGGCGGCGAGATCCAGGTCAGGCGCGGCCGGAAAGTCCAGCCCCTCCAGCAACAGCACGCGCTCCTCCTGAAGGCCCAGCCGAAGGCGCGAGGTCACGATCACCCGCAGCTGTGGGGCCTGATTCAGGACGTGTTGCAACCAGCGCAGCAGCGGCGCGCGCTCCGGCGAGGCGAGCAGGTGTTCGAGGTTGTCCAGCACCAGCAGGTGCCGGGCGGTCACGAGCGCCGAGAGCAACTGCTGTTCAGGCGGCTCAGACCCGCCAGTGGCGAGGCCCAGCGCCGACGTGACGGCCGTGACCACCCCGTCTACTGACGCGGCACTCTCCAGCGCCACGAACGACGCCGTCAGCTCCGCCGCCTGCCCAGCTCCGGCAAGCACTTCCAGCGAGAGCCGCGTCTTGCCTGAGCCGCCCGGCCCGATCACGCTCAGGAGCCGTCCATCCGGCTGGGAAAGTTGCTCACGAACCCAGCGCACCTCGTCCTCGCGGCCAAACAGCGGCGTCGCGGCCCGTGGCAGAGAGCGGCGCACGGACGGCAGGGGACGCAGCGTTCTGACCGCCTGATAGAGCTGGGTGGTGGCGGCCTCGGGTTCCAGCCCGAGTTCGCGGCGCAGGTGCGTGCGGAAGCGTTCGTAGATTCCCGCCCCCCGCTCGCCGTCGCCCAGCCCGGCGGCGCAGCGCAGCGCGGCCTGCACGGCTTCCTCGGCAAAGGGACTGGCGTCGAGAAGCTGTTCGAGGATCAGCAGCGCCGCGCCGGGCTGCCCGCCCCCCTCCAGCTCCCCCGCCTGACTGAGCGCGGCGTCGAGCCAGGCCGCATGCAGGTCCTCGCGCTCGGCGTCCAGCCAGGCCGCAAAGGCCGGAAATCCGGTGGGCCGCTGGCCCTCCAGCAGCGGCCCCCGGTACAGCGCGAGCGCCTGGGACCAGCGCCCGGCCTGACACGCCTGCCGGAACAGGCGCGCGTCCACCCGGCCCGTCCAGTGCACAACCTCGCCGCTGGCGCTCAATCCGGCGGTCCAGTCCAGGCGCCGCGCGCGGTGCAGCAGTTGCCGCAGCCGGTTGCGGGCCGCGTCGGCATCCACGCCGGGGTACAACAGCTCCAGCAGCTCCGGGCGCGACACCGGTTCCTGCTGGCAGGCCACGAAGGCCGCCAGCCACAGCGGCACTTCGGGCGGCAGGGCAAGCAGTTCACCGCCTGTTTCCAGCGCCGGTTCTCCCAGCAGCAGCAGGGTGCGCTGCGCTTCCCCATCGGACAGGGCTGCGGACGTGGACGGTGACATGGACCCGTCCAACATAGCACCGTGACAGAGGTTGGAGCGCTTGCCAGAGGGGATAAAGACATTTTGAAGATCGTTGCCTGACAGACCACAAAGGCAGGCGTGGCCCCTGCATCCCATGCGCCGTGACGGGCCATGTAACGGCGGCTAACGCCTGCCGATCAAGCTTGGACCAGCTCCAAATCAGCTTCAACCAAACCTGTTCCACAAGGAGGACATCGATGCCGCCGCCCATCCAGTTCCCGAATCCCGAATCCCACGTCCGCTCCGGGTTGACCGACCAGGCCGGGGCAACCGAACCCCGGGACCAGTTCGTATACCGGGATGAGTTTGTCTCACGCTGCCCGTTGCAGTCGTGGTACCCGCCGTATGACCTCGGCTCCTGCGAGTTCGCGCCTGCGGCGACGGCAACGCAGGCGCTGGACCCAGACCCTTCAGCTCACGGTTGACCGTAGCCCCCCTGCCTCCCCGCCACACTTCACTTGCCCCCTGGGAGTTTTTATGAACAAGAGCCTGCCGACCATCCTGCTGACCGCCACCCTGAGCCTGGGCCTCCTGGGGTCCTGTTCGTCACCGTCGAGCGCCCAGCCCCCCCAGGACACGGGCGGCCCCACGAAGCCTGACCAGCCCGGAGCGCCCAGCGCCCCCACCAACTTCAGGGTCAGGGCCGCGGACGTCAGCAGCGTGACCCTGGGCTGGGACGCGGTCAGCGGCGCGGCGGGCTACGTGCTGGAGCGCAAGACCAGCGGGGACTACGCCGCGCTTGCCACGCCGGGCGCGTCCGAGACCACCTACACCGACACGGGCCTGACGCCCGGCGTGACCTACACCTACCGCCTCAAGGTCAAAACGGCGGCGGGCGAGAGCGGCTACAGCGCCGAGGTGAAGGGCGTCGCCAGCGTGGCCGGGGCCGACAGCGACGGCGACGGCATCTCGGACGCCGATGAGCAGGCCGGGTACGACGTGAGCATCAAGGAAGCAGGCACCGAGAAAAAGACCTATCACGTTACCAGCGATCCCCTCAAAGCAGACAGCGACGGCGACGGCCTGAGCGACGGTCAGGAGCGGGCGCTGTTCACCGATCCGAACAAGAAGGACACCGACGACGACGGCCTGAGCGACGCCGACGAGGTCAACATCTGGGCCAGCAAGCCCAATGACCGCGACTCGGACGGGGATGCCCAGGGCAATCCGCTGCTGTTCGACGGCTCCGAGGTCAATACTTACGGCACCTCGCCCACCCTGGCCGACACCGACGGCGACAAATACAGCGATTACACCGAGATCATTGACCGGGGCGGCAGGTATAACCCCCTGATCGCCAACACGCCGCGTCTGGAACTGTCGCAGGTGACTGCGCCCAGCATCGAGCTGAATGTGGTCCGCACCTCCGACAATTCGGTGGTCAAGAGCCACACCGCCTCATTGCAGTTGGGCCAGCAGGACAGCCGCAGCGCCACCGACGCCCAGACCCAGCGGGTCACCGCCGACGTGAGCGCCACCGTGGGCGCCGAGATCAGCGGCGGCACCGACGGCTTCAACGCCAAGGCCAGCGCCTCGCTCACGGTGTCCGCCGGGTACGGGTACGAGCAGACCGCCAGCTACACCACCGACTCGGTCAGAAGCAGCCAGCAGACCTCGGAAGACGCCCTCTCCGAGAGTGCCGCGCAGGGCACCACGCTCTCGGGCGGCCGGTTGAACGTGGGCTTCAAGGTCAGAAACACCGGCGACATCAGCTTCAATTTCAAGGATCTGACCGTCACCGCCCTGCGGCGCGATCCGGCCAATCCGTCCAGCTATCTGGTGGTGGGCAACATGACGCCCGCTCTGGGCGCAGGCGGCGCAGTGCTGAGCAACGGCGGCGCCACCGGGACGCTGGCGGCCTCGCTGGACCTGCCCGCAGACCTGGCCCTGACCCTGATGGGGCGTCCCCAGGACCTGCTGTTCGAGTTCAGCAGCTACAACCTGCTCGACGACGCCGGACGCAACTTCGAGTTCCTCAAGGAGACCACCAACGCCCAGACTGCCCTGGTCGTCATCGACTACGGCAACGGCGACATCGTGCGCGAGCGGGTGGCCACCAACGTGCAGCGCGCGGGCGGCAGGATCGTGGGCATCAAGCTGTCTAAAGTCCTCAAGGATATTCTCAAGTTGCCGTATGCCACGGCCAGCGCGGGCGGCGTGCAGGTGCTCAAAACGCTGCGTGACAACGGCAGCGCCTTCCAGGGCGACGTGACCAGCGGGGCGGCGGACCACTCGCTGTGGGCCACCGTCGGCTCGAACAACCTGAGCATCGCCCCGAACACCAACTTCGACGACATCGTGTTGACCCAGAACAGCGAGATTCGGCTGGTGCGCGTACAGGACCAGGACCAGGACCGGCTGCTGTCGAACGACGAGTACCTGTACGGTACCTCCGACACCAACAAGGACAGCGACGGCGACGGCCTGAGCGACTACGACGAGGCCAAAGTCGGCTGGGACGTGGTGACGGCTGGCGTGGTCAAGGGCTACCCCAGGCGCGTCTACTCGAATCCCACGCTCAAGGACGCCGACCGCGACGGCCTGAGCGACGCTCAGGAAAAGGCGAAGGGCACCGATCCCTTGAACCCCGATACGGACCGCGACGGCGACGGCGACGCCAGCGATCCCCAGCCGCTCGATCCAGGCGTCACTTCCAATGTCGCGCCGGTGATCGGCAGCGCCGCCGCATCGGTGGGCATTGTCGGCACACCGGAGCGGGTGTCCCTGAGCGGCACAGCCAGCGATCAGAACAACAACCTGTCGGGAGTCACCATCGCCTGGGGAGACGGCGCAACATCGTCCGTCACCAGCAACCCGGCAGCTTTCGCGGCCACCCACGACTACGCCGCCAGCGGCAGCTACACGGTCAGCGTCATCGGCACCGACAGCAAGGGACTGACCAGTCCGGCCAGAACCGTGACGGTCAACGTGACCAACTTCAAGACCGGCCTGAAGGCGTTTTACCCGCTGCAAAGCGGTGGGAAAGACGAGAGCGGCAACGCCCTAGATGCCAGCCTGAACGGAGCGGGCTGCATCAAACCCACGGCTGACCGCTGGAACGTGAACACCCAGGCCCTGCTGTTTAACGCCGACTCTGGCAGCGCGGGCTGCGGCGGTGACGCCTCGGGCGGGATGACCACGCCGGGCCTGAACCTGAAAACGCCCTTCTCCATCAGCTTCTGGGTCAAGCCAAACGGCACGAATGCTCAGAACGACAGTTGGCTGGTGGGCCAGCGAGGCGACGCCGCCGCCGCCTACCTGGGTTCCGTGCATGGTCACGCGGGACAGGCGGGCCGGGTCAGCTTCGCCATCGCGGGCAGCGGCGGCGACCTGAAGGTGACAGACGCCCAGGACGTGTCGACCTCAGCCTGGACGCATTACGTTGCCGTGGTGGACGTGACGGGCAGCGCCTCGACGCTGACGCTCTACCGCAATGGCACCGTTGCCGGGTCAGCCAGCAAGCCTGCGGTGTATGCTCTTGCCACCAACAATGTCTGGTACGTCGCGGGCGGCTCGGAAGGCTCGAACAACAACAGCGGTGACAGTCTGTATTACGGCGGCTTCGATGACCTGCGCTTCTACACCCGCGCCCTGGCCCCGTATGAGATCAAGGCCCTGAGCCAGTTCGACCGCTTCCCCAAACCCTGACCGCCCCTGCACGCTCCCGGCTTCCCGAAAGGGAGCCGGGCTGCAGTGATGTGGCGTTCGGGGCAAGCTGAGACTGCGAACCACCGCGCGAACTGCGCTGCCGCCCGGCGTCATGTGCTGCTGGCGGCGTTGTGCTGGCAGCGGCAGACCTTCGCCACGAACCTCGTGAACGCGTTCCGCTCACTCGAAGAGGTCCAGGAGGCGCTGGGCCACAAGAACCGCAACGTGACCCGGCGGTACGCCAAGCTCAACCAGTCCCGCTTGCGGGGCACGGCGGACGCCCTACCGGACGTGATGTCAGGGGTGAATTGACCGACAGGGACGGCATCTTCTAGGGTAAATAGACTCCAGGAGGTCCAACATGCCGGCTACCAGAAGTGCCACAGTGCCCCCGGCTTTATCCGTGGGGGCACTGTGGCCTCCGCCCCACAGGGGCGGCTAAGCCGAGGCCCCCGGTTCTGTGTTAAGCTAAACGAGCAATGGTCCACGCGCAGCGCAAACTGCCGGGACCGTGGCGACACCTTTAGAGGAGGTGAAGCACATGGAAGATACAGCGCTCAAGGCGTTCCGGTACAGGCTGTCTCCCACGAAGGCGCAGACCGCCTTGCTAGAGACAACGTTGGTGTTGTGCCAGCGGCTGTACAACGGAATGCTCGAAGAGCGTAAGGGTGCGTATACGAAGGCGGGCAAGACCATATCGGCCTTCGATCAAATGAAGGCTCTGCCCGAAGTCAAGGAAGTCTTGCCGGAGTACGCCGGGGTCAACGCTCAGGTGCTTCAAGACGTGGCGAAGCGTCTGGAAAAGGCATACAAGGGGTTCTTTCGGCGTTTGAAAGCGGGCCAGAAAGCCGGGTTTCCGAGATTTCGGGGGCGGGACAGATACGACAGTTTCACGTACCCACAGCCCTCTCAGAATAGCGTGACAGCGGACGGCAAGCATGTGTATCTGCCCAAAATCGGCAACGTTCGGATCAAGTTGCACCGGCCATACGAGGGCAAGTTCAAGACGCTGGCCGTGAAGCGGGAAGGTATGGGGTGGTACGCGGTACTGACGTGCGAGGTGCCGAGAGCAGCGCCACTGCCAGCCACGGATTCCAGCGTGGGGATAGATGTGGGGGTGACGTGGTTCTTCGTCACTTCGGACGGGGAATATTGCGAGAATCACAGGCTCTTTCAGGCCAGCAGCAAGAAGCTCAGGGTGGCCCAGCGTTCGTTTGCCCGCAAGCCTAGGAAAAACAGCAATCGTCGCAAGAAGGCCAGAGCGCGGGTGGCAAAGCTGTACCGCAAAACGGCACGGCAACGTCTCCAGTTGCACCACGAAGAGGCGAAGAAGCTCGTCTTCGCGCACGATTTCATCTGCCACGAAGACCTCAACGTGAAGGGGTTGGGCCAGGGCAACCTGAGCAAGCAAATTCACGATGTGGGTTGGGGGCAGTTCTTTCAAATCCTCGCTTCCAAGGCAGAATGGGCCGGGAAACGGGTTGTCGCCGTAGACCCCCGATTCACCTCGCAACGGTGTCGCGTCTGCGGCCATACCGAGCGGGGCTCTGTACCGGACATCTTCGAGTTGAGGCTGTGCTGGACGGGAAATCCCTGAACGTGTGACAGGTTGCGAATCGGCAGGATAAACGGCGGTGTTTTGGGTGTGTGACGACTCCAAAACCCGCC
>NZ_VDMO01000034.1 GCF_006335125.1 Deinococcus radiopugnans ATCC 19172 | reverse complement strand
TGTTTCGTGTAGAAATCGGGACAGCGCCGATGTCTACACTCCACGTCCGGAACCCGTTTTTCTCCTGCTCGCTTCGCTCGGATTTCCAGGTGTTTTCAACACCTTTCAATCGGAGTCCGTATGACCCTTTCACATCCACTCGTTGAAACAGGCCGCGGGTACACTCGCGCTGAAATTTCAAAGATTCTGGGAGGCAGTCCCCAGCCCTATCTGCCGCACAAAGATGGCAGGGTCGTTGCCGGGTGCTTCAGCGTCAAGAAGGGGCCATTCGCGCCGCGTGAAATTCTGGTGGGGGAGGGGTCGGGCGTCGAAGGGTCTGCGGCGATGTTGTGTCAACAGGCCGAAGCCATTCCCGTGTTTATGAAGGGGCCAGAGGTGATGAAGGGGGAAGGCCGCTGGTTCTACAGCGGCATGTATCGGGTGGGGCACTGGACTCAAGACCCGGAAGTGTTGGCCCGCTACGCCGAAGAAGGCGGGCGCGGGACGCTGACACGGGTGATGTTTTTGATTCGGGCTTGAGCAGGCTTCTCTTCTTGTTGGAGGCAGATAAAGCAGCCCAACGAAGAAGGTGACCCGGGGGCCGCCTTTAATTTCTCTAGATCAGCCCGGTATTCAAGCCATGCCCAGTTAAAGCCGTTAAGTTGGTAGAGTCCTCGCCAGTACTGGTAAGATGTTGCCACTATGCGAACCGTTCAGTTTACCCTGAGGCACTACCTGGCCGCTCATGGCCTGAGCGCGTACCGCCTCGCGCAGGCGGCACGGGGCCGGGTCAGTGAGCGTACCGTGTACGCTCTGGCGCGCGGCGAGGCCAGCCGCGTGGATCTGGGGACGCTGGGAGCGGTCATGACCACCCTAGAGGAACTAACCGGCGAGCCGGTCAGCCCAGCTGATCTGCTGACTGCGGTCACGGTGCCCGGGCCGGACCGCGAAGCGCGGGCGTGGCTGGATGGGGACGCTTCCCGTCTGGGCGAGTTCGAGCCGTACGACTGGGGCGGCGCCGATCCCTACACCCTGGGCGAGCCGGTACGGGTGGGGGCAGACGGCGAACTCCTCATCGGGAGCGAGTGACGGCGGTCCTCACGTCGGGAGCCGTGTTCGTGGCCGACTTTCCCGAGCACGATCCGGGCGGGCACGAACAGGAGGGGCCGCGGCCTGCAGTGCTGGTGGGCCTGCCCACGAACGCTGGGCGGCCCCGCTTCCCAGTGCTGATGCTCGCCCCGGTGACGACGTTCCGGGAGCAGGCCTGGGTGACGGCGGCGCCTGAGCTGTATCCCGTGCTGCCAGCCGGAGCGGGTGGGCTGCGGGTGCCCAGCGTCGTGCTGGTGGACCAGACGCGCGCCCTCGATGCGTCACGGGTGTCCCGTTACCTGGGCCTCCTGACTCCGGAGGAATACGCCCTGGTACATGCGGCGGTACGGCTCATCTTCAGCGTGTGACCAGCGGGGTCTAACGCTGGCTGCTGGACGCTCTCCTCCAGAGAGCGCCACTTCCCGTGTAGCCTGAGCGCGTGGCGATCGAAGACCTGTACCCAGATGTGCTGATGAACATCGAACTCCCGGTGATCGAGGTGTACCGGGCGCACCCGGACCTGCTTGACTTTCAGGTCGAGGAAGGGTTGGCTGCCCTGATCTCACGCTACAAAGCGGAGGAACAGGGTAAGGAGGTGACGCCTCCACGCGTCAAAGGGCTGGCCTTGTCGGTGTTTGATGCGGTGCTGGAGACGACAGAAATGATGTTGGGACGTCCCGAAAAAGTCATGGACACGATCGATCTGCCGACGCTGCTGAGCTGCCTGGCCAGAATCCGCAAGTCCGTGAACTTCTGGACGAAACAGGGCGGCCGTCGCGGCTACTTGAACTTCATGCTCGGCGCACTGGGGAAGTAAGTCCAACTGCGCCACCGACGCGGGTCACCTCCGGCAGAACAAAAGGGGACAGGCCGGTTCAGCTTGACCGTTCCGTCACTCCGCTGAAGCCGGCACCGTCTCCGCCACCTCCAGGGCCTTGAGCCGGGCTTCCACGTACCCTGCGGGATGGCGCAGCTCGCCGCGACGCTGATAGCCCGACACCACGAGATCCAGCAGCGCAAGCGAGTCCATCTGCTGCACCAGGAAGCGGGCCCGCTTCTCCTTCACGCCCAGTAGCAGCAGGCCGTCGTAGGCCCGTAGAAAGGCGGGAACAGGGCGGCCCGCCTCCAGGTAGAAGGAGCGGTGAACCCGGATCATCAGCGGCTCCTGCAACTCCACCACGCCCAGCACCGGCTGCTCGGTGCCTCCCAGCGGCCAGGCCCAGTCGACGAACTCGCCGCACTCCAGGTCTGTGCTCTGCTCGGCGGCGCAGAGCCACAGGCCTGGCTTGACCGCCGGACGGACCCAGGGCGCCTCGGTGCGGACCGGCGGGGTACGCGGCACCAGCAGGGCCTGCACGTCTTCCCAGTCGGGATCGGCCTCGACTTCGGAGGTGATCTGCCACGCGGACAGGTGACCCAGCACGCCGCGCATCAGCACCTCGCGGCGCGCGGCGTCTTCCACACGGCCGCACAGGGCCAGAGGGTTGAGCAGTTCGCCTGTCGTCGGCATAGCGTCAGCATGGGCGTTTGCCGCTCAAGACACAAGCGATGCGTCTATGGCATCAGGCGGCGGCAGCGAAGCTGGATCGCCCGGACTCTCCCCATGAGTCCCGGACCTTTACCGGGTTCGGCAATCTGGCCGGGAGCATTTCCTGTAATCCGTCAGATGGGACGAGCGCTCCAAGAGCGGCTGCAAGCGTATGAGCGTTGAAGCTCACCACCAATTGGGGTGGGGTCAACTCAGAGGACCACAAATTTGTCTAGACCATCCGCCCCTCAATTTTTATTGTTCAAAGTCCATGTTCGAAACAAGTCTGCACCCGGTTTTATACGTTCTAGACGTCTTCCCCTTCACTCCTTATTCCTATTCAGCTCCCTCGTCACTATCACGTCTACTCGAATTTCGCAGGTCTGTCAAGACCTCAAATTTTGTCCTTTGACGTCCCGAGCAATTTTCACCCCGCAAGCGTTCTTAGCCTTCGTGCCATGCCACTGACTCCACGAAGTGTTTTCCTTCCGTCAGCCAGACGGATCTCGACCTTCCGCCCTTCCACGGAGGAATGCCGTCCATTCCTCGCCCTGATACCGATCAGCAATATGCAGTTCGGCATCACTCCGACGGAGATCTGCCCACTCAACTCGGGGCTCTGCCTTCAGATCCTCGACATACGCAATATCGTTTCAGGACGCACTATTTTTTCGAGTACCCACGTCCAGGGGACAGGCGCATGATGCGGGGCCACTTCAACTACGACCCCCAGCGGGCTGACCGAGTGAACGGCGCTGAGGCCATCAAACTGCTGGACGCACTCCACCATCCTGGGGAAAGGGTCTGGCTCCAAACTTTTGCGGATGGCCCAGACGAGCTGTATGTGCTGACAGACAAGCCTGGCAAGAATGGCCGCTCATTAGTCAAGTCCCTCCAGATGTCCGGCGTGCCTGGGCACACTCGCAAGCTCAAGTTGAAGGCTGTGAATGAGGGGTGGGTCAGCCGAGAAGAACTGGTCAAGTGCCCCTACCTGCTGGAAAATCAGGCCCGCTGCGGTGTGTTTTTCGCTGTGAATGGCCTCACCCCAAATGCGCGGCAGCGCAAGACAGAGCATGTCGAGCGCGTGGCCGCCATCTTCCTTGATTTGGACGGCGCAGAGATGCCCACAGATCTTCCGCTGCAGCCCACAGCCACGGTCCAGAGCAGTGCAGGTCGTCATCACGTGTACTGGGCAGTGGACGGCGTCCCACTGGAGGAGTTTGGCCTCATCCAGACCCACCTTGCAACGTTGTACGGCGCTGATCCAGCGGTCAAAGACTTGCCGCGCGTCATGCGCCTGCCGGGCTACTATCACGGCAAGGGCGAGACGGGCGAACTGGTCAAGCTGACCAGCATCACGCCGGAGGCCCAGTACACCCGCGCTGATCTGCTGGAAGCGTGGCCTTCGCTGGCCGAGACTTTGGCCGCGGCTGAGGCCGAGCGGGAACGGCAGCAGCAGGACGCCCATCAGCGGCGAGAAGAGGCGGAGCGGCTGCGCGCCCAGATCAGCGCTGGGGACGCTGGGACGCGGGCCGAGGGACAACAGAAGTATGGGCGCGTAGCCCTGCTAGGTCTGACTGCTGATCTGCTGGCCGCGCCAGTAGGCCAGAGGAACAGCACCCTGAACGCCGTGGCCTACCGTGCTGGGCGGCTGATCGGCGCAGGTGTACTGGAAGAAAGCGAGGCGCGGGCCGAGCTGGGTGCGGTGGCTAAGCGCGTGGGCCTGGAAACGGGCGAGACGGCGGCCGCGCTCGGCAGCGGCATGAAAGCTGGAAAGGCCAAGCCGGCCGACACTGGGAACATTGGGAAGTTGGTAGGCGTGAAGCGGGAGAAGGCCAGTAAGGCCCTGGCGCTGGCCCGTGAGAAGGTGCAGAAGGGACCGGTAAAAGCGGGTGGGCCGTCTTACATCATGCCCAGATTCCCTAAAGGTGTGGAAGAGGGGACAGACGCGGCAAACGCGCTGATCCTCGCCGGGAACCACCTGGGCGAGCGGCTGCGCTACACGTTCGGGGTGGGCTGGTACGTCTACGATCAGCAGCGCGGCATATGGCGAGAAGATGACGGCGGCCTCACCTTGTCCTCTCAGGTGGCCGGTGAAGTGCTGCGCGCGGTGGTGGCCGATCACGTGGCCGCTCTGGTTAAGGCTAGAGCGAAGGATGAGGAACTGAACCCGGCGATCACCTGGGCGCGGAATGTGGGGAGCAATTGGGCCATTGCAAATGCCCTAAAGGCTGCTGCTGGCCGCCCTGAGTTCTTAACTGACGTGGCTGCCTGGGATGCGCAGCCCGATCTACTGAACTGCCGGAATGGCGTGCTGGAGCTGACCACCGGCACGCTACGGCCACACGCGCCCAGCGACCTGCTGACGTGGCAGGCGGGCGCGGCATTCGATCCGGCGGCGCGGCACCCTTACGTCGATCAGTTGACCGAGTTGCTAAAGCGTGACGGCCGGCATGACTTCCTGCAAAGGCTGGTCGGATCGGCCCTGTATGGGGAAGCGCCTAACGAGGTCGCCATTCTGTTAGAGGGCGAGGGCATGACCGGGAAAGGCACGCTGGTGTCTGCCACGGTGGCCATGCTGGGCGACTATGCGACCACCATCAATGTCGAGTTGCTGCTGAGCAACAGCCACGGGGAGAGCGGCAGCGGCCCTAAGCCTGAGCTGCTGAAGCTGCGGGGAAAGCGCCTGGCTGTGGCTGGTGAACCACCGAAGGGCGCGCGGTTCAACGCGGGCCGGGTGAAGGGCATGACCGGGAATGACCCGATCACGGCGCGGGCCATGCGTTCAAACATCCTGGTCGAGTTCAAGCCTGTCTTTAAGCTGTGGATTCACACGAATTACCCGATCAACACGGCGCATGACGACACCGGAATGCAGCGGCGTTTACGGGTGGTGCCGTTCAAGGCCAAACCAGAGCGGCCCTATGCGGCGTTCAAAAGCACCCTGGAGAATGACGCCACGGCGCGGGCCGCGCTGCTGAACTGGGCCTATGAGGGTTTCAGGCTGTGGCATGCCAGTGGCTTTGAGCTGGGCATGTCTGCCGAGATCGAGGCGGCCACGGGAAGCTACTGGAAAGAGCAGAACCCATATGAAAAGTTCGCGGCGGCGTGCCTGATCTTTTCTGAAAATGCCGAGATTCAGTCCGGCAGATTGAAAACACTGTTTGAGGAATGGGCCGAGGAAAACGGGGCCAAAATGGGCCGCGCTGTGAAAATGGCCGACCTGTACACGTATTTGCAGACTTTGGGCTGTGAGCCGAGGCGCACCAAGAGCGGGCGATTTTGGAACGGGGTGACGGAGGTGACGGAGGTGACACCTCAACCCCAGTTAAGAGAGGATATACACACGCGAGAGATGCTAAACCGGGGTCAAGCCGTCATCGGTGTCACCTCCGTCACCCGTGATGATGGTTCGGTTGGTCAGCTTGTGGGTGTGGGCTGGGAAGGTGAGGAGCTGTGACCTTGGCCGAGCTGTGCCGCGCGCTGACCCAGCACGGCGTTTCTCTCGCCCTGACACCTGACGGCAAGCTCAAGCCGACAGCGGACCAGCCGCCGCCCGCTGCTGTAGTCGAGTCGATCAAGGCGCACCGCGTCGCCCTGGTCCGCCGGCTTGAACGCGGCCAGCATCCCGATGGACGTTTGAACGCGTCCATACTGGAGGGCCAACCTGGGCGCTGCGTAAGCTGTGGGCGGTGGCAGGGGCCGGACGCCTACGGGGATGGCCTGTGCATACTGGGACGGGGCGCGCACGGCTGGTTAGATGGGAATCCAGATGCGCCTGTCTTGACGGGGGCGCTGCATGTCTGTGCAGCCCACAACGGCCAGGGCTGGCAAGTCAAGCAGTCTCGGGGCCCTCTTGCCTGGCCAAGCCCAGGAAGCCCATCACAGGGCCTGATGCGAGCTTCTCCAGTCGTTGGCCAAGTCTCTCTCGCCTCGGACAGTCAGCGCGCCACAGAGGCCACGGTCCAGCGTTAGATTTCGTCGGCACACTTACCGCTCAACTTCCCCCAGTTCGGCGGGACCGCCCCCCTGGGTGGCCTCCAGAGCTGGGGCTCCCATGCTCTTTTCCGGCAAAAGACCCCACGTGTCCAAGTCAGGGTCTTCCCCACGCTTTTTGCCCGCCAGGACGGCCACTCTTCTTAAACTTTCCCAGGGGGATGACCCGGTGCCTCATCCCCCTGGGGATGACCCATGGCCTTTCCCAAGTCAATTGGGTGAAGTCATACACTCTCGTTTTTGCCTCTTTCGGGGCCCTGGTTTCCGTTCGTCCCTGGGCCGCGTTTCACCCCGCGCCGAGAATTACGGTGGAGGCATGACCCTTTTGACGAACAACTCCACCCACTTTCGCCCCCGCACCGCCCCGGCCCAGCCTGCCGGAGCTGCAGATGAACCCACCGGCACCATCGTCTGTGTCCTGAGTGAAGTGCTGGGCCGGCACCGCGTCAGCCAGACCGCCCTGGCCCAAGCGTGTGGCCTGCGCCCCGCCACCATCCACGCCCTGTACCACGACCGCACCAGCTCGGTGACCTGGGACGTGCTCGCGCGCCTGCTGGTGGGCTTGCAGGCCCTGACCCACGAGCCCTACGAGATGGGCGACGTCTTCAGGTTGCGATGAACCGTCCGCAATGCAGTCCAGCGAACACGGTGAGCAGGGGAGAGGTGGGCGGAAGTGTACCAGGGCTGGACCGTGGCTTAGGCCGGTCTCCCGGTGAACGGCACGCTTATGCGCAGTTTTTCCATGGCCGGCACGCTTACCTTAGGGCCGTCAGTCTTCGGCACACTTACCGGTGGCCCTACCATCGTCGGCACGCTTACGGAGCTCACCTCTTCCATCGTCGGCACACTTACCAGCGCACCCTCACTGGCCGGCACGTTTATGTCTTGCGGAGGCCCCAGTGAGCCGCGGTCCGGGCGCCGTCATGCGGGCGGCGCTGCGTGCCATTGAGGTAGCAGGAGAACTGCTCGAGAGCCAGGAGGTGGCGCGGCAGGTCTTCGGGCACGCCACCATCGCGGACGTGCCGCCCAGTCAGGCCGCCAGCGTGCGCCGGGCTTTGCGCGCCCTGGTGAGGCGGGGCGAGATCGAAGAGCTGGGCCGGGACTGGGAGGGGGGACGGCGCAAGTGGGGCACGCACACAGAAGCCGAAAAGAAACGGGTGCGCAGTGCCCAGGTGTGGGCCTCTATCGCCAAGCGTGAGGCAGAACGCCAGGCCAAGCTCGCCGCACAACTGGAGGCTGGGCGCTGAAAAATTCAGCTGGTGTGGGCGGCGTGGATTTCGACTTCCCCACGCCGGCGGCACCCCGGCAAATGTGCCGTGAACCGGAGGCCGCGGTGGCTATAGTGGGCCGCATTCATGACGATTTCACCCGATGTGTACGCCCAAGGCGTTGACGCCTTTTTGCAGCAGTCCCTGGCCGAATGGGATCAAGGCCTGCGCGCCCACCACCAAGGCCTCACGGGTGAGCAGCCGGACGCCGGGCAAGTTCGCGCCTGGGCCAACTGTCAACGGGTCCTACAGGATGTGTTGGGAGAGCTCGCCGAGGCTCAGCCGGAGCTGTTGGCCTGCACCCTGGCCTTCGAGTACGAGCTGCCCCGTGAGCGAGGGCGGCGCCCGGACGTCATCCTGCTGACCCGTGACCGGGTGCTGGTGCTGGAGTTCAAAGACCATCCTTTCCCCACGCCTGTAGAGGAAGCGGCCCATCAGGACCAGGTGGCCGCCTACGCCCGTGACCTGCAGCACTACCACGCCGCCTCGCATGGCCTCCTGGTGCGCCCCGTGCTGGTGTATGCCCAGCGCCCCGGGTTGCGAGAGCAACGCGGGGAGGTGACGGTGGTGGGGCCCGACACCTTGGGCGCCTACCTGCGGGCCGAGGTCCAGGCTGGACCTCGGCAGTTTGACCACGACGCCTGGCTGAACGCGGATTACGCGCCGCTGCCCAGCTTGGTCAGCGCGGCCCGCCGACTGTTCGAGCACGAACCCCTCCCGGCCATCCGGCGCGCGGAGAGTGCCGGCATTGAGGAGACAGTGGCCGCGCTGGTGCAGGCGGCCCGGCAGGCCCACGAGCGAGGGGAGCATCACCTCGCCCTGGTCACTGGCGTGCCCGGCGCGGGCAAGACCCTGGTGGGGTTGCAGTTCGTCTACGCCCGGACGCTGGGGGAGGATGACGGCGCGCGGGACGCGGTGTTCCTTTCAGGCAACGGGCCTTTGGTGAGCGTGCTGCAGCACGCTCTGGGCCACAAGGTCTTCGTGCAAGGCGTCCACGACTTTCTCAAGCAGTACGGCGCCCACCGAAAGCGACTGCCTGAAGAGCACATCTGGGTGTACGACGAGGCGCAGCGCGCCTGGGACGCCCAGCAGGTCCTGGAAAAACGCGGACACGCGACGAGTGAGCCGGAGGATTTCCTCCGGCTGGGGGCCCAGATGCCCGGCTGGGCCATGCTGGTGGGCCTGATCGGCGAGGGCCAGGAAATCTACATCGGCGAAGAAGGTGGGCTGGCCGGGTGGAACGCCGCACTTGAGGACAGCGACAAGTCCTGGATCCTGCACGCCCCCCAGAAGATCATCCACCTGTTCCCGAACGCCGCGCAGGTGGTGAGCAACGACGCGCTGGATCTCACGGTGTCGCTGCGCTCGCATCTGGCCGAGGACCTGTACCGCTGGGTGCGTGCCCTGCTGGATGGCGACGAGGCAGAAGCAAGAGGGCTCACTGAACGTGTCCAGTCTCAAGGCTTCGAGGTGTATCTGACCCGGGATCTGGAAGCGGCCAAAGCCTACGTGCGGACTCGCTATGAGGACGCGGAGGACAAGCGGTACGGCCTGCTGGCGTCCAGCAAAGCGAGCAATCTCAAGACCGTGGGACTCGACACCTGGAACCTGGGCATCAAGGCCTACCAGGCAGGGCCCTGGTTTAACAATCCGCCCGCGGACCCGAAGTCCTGCTGCCAGCTGACCCACATCGCTTCGGAGTTCGTGTGCCAGGGGCTGGAGCTTGATTTTCCCATCCTGTGCTGGGGCGGCGACTTGAAGTGGGATGGGCAGGCGTGGGTTTCGCCTGTGCCCCGGACGCCGGCAGCGGGCAAACGGGCACCGGAAGATCCCCACCGCCTGCGGCTCAACTCGTACCGTGTGCTGCTGACCCGTGGGCGCGACGGCATGATCCTGTACGTGCCGGACCAGCGTCCCTTGGACCAGACTTACGGGCATCTGCGGGCGCTTGAGCTTCCGGAATTGCCTCTGTAAAGAGGCGGTAGTGCTCTATCGCGCGAGCGGCGACGAGAACCTGTTGAGTGTTCTGGGGTACTGCCAGCGCCTCCAATCCGGATTTCGCTACTGCAGGGGCCGGCCCTTCACCTGGGGCTCGTTTTTCGCCACAGACAGATACATCAGCATGCGGTTCTGCACAGTTCCGTTTGGTGTGCTGATGGGCGCTGTGACGAAGAGAAACTTCGTGTCCTGGAAATAGTATCCCCGGGCCAAACCGTTATTACGCGGATGGTTGGGCACCTTGCCAATCGGGTTGAGGACATCCTCCCACTCCGTGCCAGGCTCATAGTTCAGCAGTTCGGCGAATTCATCCCAGCTGCCTACCGCTTTCTGCAATGTACCAGGGAATTCACCACAGACGTAGGTATTCTGCTTGTCCTGAATCAGCTGTGTGGGGCAAGCCAGGACTTTTGCGCCCGCCCCCTTGAGGGAGGCCTTGGCGAGATCCGCATTGTTTCCCTGCATGGGCAGGGCTTGAGCGTTGGCCACGAGGAAGAACGAGAGCGCCCACAGTTTCATGGTCATGACCTCTATGCTTCCATAACTTCCTGTCGGACGGGCCAAAAATGCGCCTGTCTGTCGGAGAACCTCTTCGGTCTCCTGCCGGTCAGACGAGCCGTCGTCTCTTTATAGAGAACGTGTGATGAAGAAGGGTGGCATCGTCAATCGTGGAGGGGTTGATGGGTAAGCTTCGCGGGGAGCCGACCATCGTGACACTACGGCGCGTTTTCGCCCATGGGGTCAACTACCCTCTGGTATTCCGCGAGCTTATTCAGAATGCCGATGGTTACAAGGCCGACTGGCTGGCCCTTGGCTTCAGCGAGGGCGTTCCTGGAGCAGAACACAGCTTCCTGCGCCGTCCTGGCCTGTTTGCGGTGAACAATGGCCCGCTCCGGCCGGGGGAATCACCCTCTCGAACAGCGTGCCGCGACCATCCTCCGTGACGGCTTGGAATAACTCGGCGAATAGGCTGGACATGCCTTTCCGGGCGCAGCCTAGGTGATATTCGGTGTGGGCGTGATACCGCTGGCTCGGCAGCACCAGAAGATTGCCGGGGTCATTGTTGGTGCTGTCGCCGTCACGGTGGTGAACGATCTCGCCATCTTTCAGGGGCGGGCCAGCATTTGCTCGGCCAGCACACGGTGCAGCAAGCGGACCTTGCCCGCCGTCTTGTCCCGTATTTTCCGGTGGGTCTTGCGCCGTTTCACCCACTGGCTCCCTCGCCTATCAGGACACTTGAACGCCGAAGTTCGTCACCACCGCTTCCAGGCCGCCCTTGAATCCCATGCCCAGGGCGCGGAACTTCCAGGCACCGTTGTGGCGATACAGTTCGCCGAACAGCATGGCGGTGACCTCGTTGAAGTCCCGCTGCAACTCGAAGCGGGCCAGTTCTTCTCCGTCTTCCAAGTTCTGCAGCCGGATATACGCCCCGTCCACCAGGCCAAAATGCTTGTCCTCAGCGTCATGGATGGTCGCGCAAATCACCACCTTGGAAATCTCGGCGGGGACCCGGTCCAGCCGAACGGTCAAGCGTTCATCGTCCCCTTCACCTGCACCGTCTGTGTTGTCGCCGCCGTAATGCACGCTCAGCGCTGGATCACTCGGGTTGTTGTAGAACACCAGGTCATCGTCGCCGCGCAGTTTTCCGTTGGGCTGTACTAGCAGAGCGCTGGCATCTAGATCGAACGGTACAGTGCCTTCAGGAAAATTCCAGCCCAGACCTATCCTCACCAGACTCAGACCGGGGCGCTCCGCCGTTAAGGGGACATTCGCGCCAGGCGTCATCGAACCATTCATGCGCGTCCAGCTTTAACCGGTTCAGCATTCGGACGTTCGAACAGCCAGGCGATATCAGCCAGATCAATAAAAGATAGATCATCTGCCGTAGGTTTGTGGATGGCCACCACGCGCTCGGCCTGATGCTTCAAGATCGTCTCAAAAACATTGCGTACATCACGGGCGTTCCCGAAATTTTCCCCTCTGCCTTCATAGAGCGTCGAGAAGTGATTCTTCAGCTGATGCTTGGCGATCTGCGTGGAACTGTAACCGTGCTTATCACACAGATATGTAAATATGTTCAACAATTCCTCGCCATCGTAATCATCGAAATGAACAAACCGGTTGAATCTGGACCGGAGTCCTGGATTTGTTTCCAGAAATTCATTGATTGGTGCGGTGTATCCCGCCACGATAATGATCAAGTCGTCTCGGTGATCCTCCATGGCCTTGAGCAGGGTGTTGATGGCTTCCTGACCATAAGAATCGCGAGCATCTGTTTTGAGAGCGTAAGCCTCATCAATGAACAGGATGCCGCCCCGTGCCGACTGAACAGCCGCCTGAACTTTACCGGCGGTTTGACCCAGATAATCAGCAATGAGACCACTGCGGTCAACTTCTACAAGGTGGCCCTCTTCCAACAGGCCAATCTCACGGTATATTTGGGCAAGTAGGCGTGCAACAGTCGTTTTCCCAGTCCCAGGGTTCCCCGTAAAGACCATGTGGAGACTTACGGGCATAGCAGGAAGTCCCATCTCCTCACGGAGCTGACGCACGCGCACCAGATTGGTGGCAGCCACGACCTCCTGCTTTACACGTTGCAATCCAATCATAGAACGCAGTTCTGTCAGCAGATCATCCAATGACGGCTCTTTCTCTTCCTCCTTCTTCGCTCTTCCAATCTCTTTGCTTGTTCCCTTTTTCAGAGCCTGCCTTGTGGCTTCACGGCATTCGACGGCCAGATCAATGAGGTTTGAGATTATTTCACCTAGAACACGTATTTCCACTTCTAATTTATTACCGTCTACTGCAATAACAATATTGCCAAACTTCTCGATAAGTCCGATAATTGCATCGGTGTATCTGGTATTCTTGACCGCATCAAAATAAACGGCAGCTTTCAAAAAATTAGGCAAGGCAGTAGATTTTGAGTGATTCTTGCTGGAAAGGACACGCAGGCGTTCCTCAATGGTTCTCTCGGCATTGCTAGAAAAGTACTGCTTGGCTAGTTCTATCTCCTGTTTATGCACCAGTCCATCTGAATAGATAAGGTGACCCATTAAGCTCAATATGTAGATATACGACTCGGAGGGCAAAGTTCTTTCCTGTTCTCTGAGTGTCCAAACATCAGCGTCTTCAATTTCTTGAAGATAAGCCTCGATTCTTCGCGACGTCTGTTGAGCGCGTTCGATCAGGGGATTCATAGCTCCAGATCTTAACAACTGGGCTTATAGAGGTCATCCCAGAATGACCTCCCCCCCCAGTGTGGGTATTGCCTTTCCTCAGGAGTTGCGCTTTGCATAGCGGAGTGAATAGCCATGCTTGTACAGGAGTTTACCGTTTTTTGAAGACCTATTGCTTAGTAACTGAAGGGCATAATCCAGCGAAAACCAAGATTTTGGCCAACTCACATGAGGGACTTCCGGCCCTGAAGTTTGAAGGCGTGCGATAACGGCCGATAACGCAATGGTTCTGCTGAGGTGATGAATTGGGTCTTGCAGCCTTGCGAAACTCTGTTGCACAATGATTTATACTGGCAACACGTTTTTGCAATTCTGGAGGCCCCATGCAAGTCGGATATGCCCGCGTCAGCAAGCAGCACGAACAGGACACCGCCGCCCAACTCCGGGCACTGGAAACAGCCGGATCAGAGCGCGTGTTCACCGAACACGCTTCCGGTGGCCGCTGGGACCGCCCTGAGTTGCACAAGATGCTGGACCAGCTCCGTGCCGGGGATACCGTCATCGTCTGGAAGCTGGACCGCCTGAGCCGCAGTCTCAAGGACGTGTTACACCTGATGGAGTTGCTGGGCGAGCGGGGCGTGGGGTTTCGTAGCCTGACCGAGGCCATCGACACCACCACCCCTGCGGGCCGGATGATGATGCAGATGGTGGGGGCCTTTGCCGAATTCGAGCGGGCCATGATCCGCGAGCGGACTAATGCGGGACTGGAACAGGCCCGGTTAGAAGGCCGCGTCGGGGGCCGCAAGCGCAAGCTGCTGCCTCACCAGGAGCAGGACATCCGTGAGTCGGTGCAGTCCGGGCAGCGCACGGCGGCGCAGTGCGCCCGTCTGTTCGGGGTTCATCCCAGTACCATCACCCGGCTGCTCCAGCGTTAGCTGAAGCGTGAAACACGACTGGTCTCCCGAAGAGCTGGCCGGACACTTCACCCTGACCCGTTTGGAACGGGATTTTTTGGGCTTCAAGAGCGACGTCGCCTTGCTGAGTCTGGCGGCGCTCCTCAAGCTCTTCCAGCTTCAGGGTCAGTTCCCAGCACGTCCACAGGCGGTTCCCGGCGTGATCGTTGATCTGCTGGCCCGGCAGCTCGCGGTGGACCCGGCGATCTGGAGCGAGGTGGACTGGACTTCCCGCACCGCACGGCGACACCGCGAGGAAGTCGCTGGATTCTGCGGGTTCCGGGCTTTCCGGGCTGCCGACGAGTTGGAACTGATCGCGCACCTCGCTCCCCTGGTGGCCGATCTCAACCCCGACTCGGAAGGGTTGAAACAGCAGGGCCTGGCCTTTCTCCGGGGACAGCGCCTCGTTCCGCCCCCGGCGGAACGGTTGGCACGGTGTCTGCGCGCCGCCGTCAACGAACAGGAGGCCCGCTGGCTACAAAGCGTCCAGCATCGGATCAGCGCGCAGTCCTGCCAGGCCCTGGACGCCCTGATCAGCACCGATGCGGCGGCAGAGGATCTGCAACCGCTGCTGGTGGTCCGCTCCACGCTGGCAACCCTCAAGGACACCGCCGGACGGGTCAAGGTGGACACGGTTCTTGAGGAACTCGCCAAGCTGGCCGAACTCCGCGCCCTGGGCCTGTCCGCCGAGGTCTTCATAAGCGTTCCGCCCCGGGTCATCGGGCAGTACCGTCGCCGGGCGGCCAGCGAACCGCCGCGTGAACTGCGCCGCCATCCTGCGCCGTTGCGCCATGTGCTGCTGGCCGCGCTGTGCTGGCAGCGGCAGACCGAGGTGACCGATGACCTGGTGGAGCTGCTGATCCGGGTGGCCCACCACATCGGCACCCACGCCGAGAGCAAGGTGGAGGCGGAGTTGCTGCGGCAACTCCGGCGGGTGCGGGGCAAGAGTGCGTTGCTCTTCAAGCTGGCGAAGGCCGCCCGCGCCCAGCCGGAGGGCGCGGTGCGCGAAGTGATCTACCCGGTGGTGCCGGAACCTGTTCTCGACGATCTGATCCGCGAGATGGAGGCGGAGGGCAGCTATGACCGCCAGGTGCGCCTGGTCACGCGCAACTCCTACGGCCACCACTACCGCCGGGCGGTGTCGCTGCTGCTGGACGCGCTCAGCTTCCGCTGCAACAACGAGCGCCACCGCCCCATCATGCGGGCGCTGGAGCTGCTGGCGAAGTACCGGGATCGCCGGATCGGCACCTTTCCCCTGGGCGAAACCGTTCCCCTGGGCGGCGTCGTGAAGGACGACTGGCAGGCCCTGGTGCTGGATGATGCCGAGGGCCGCAGGGTCAACCGCGTCACCTACGAGATGTGCGTGCTAACCACGCTGCGCGACAAGATCCGCTGCAAGGAGGTCTGGATCGAGGGGGCCGGGCGCTTCCGCAACCCCGACGATGACCTGCCCGGCGACTTCGAGCAGAAACGGGCCGAGTACTACTCGGCCCTGGCCCAGCCGGGGGAGGCCCAGACCTTTACCCATCACCTCCGCACCCGCATGGAACACGCCCTGGAAGCGCTGAACACAGAACTGCCCAGCAGTGCAAGCGTCAGGCTGATCACCTCGAAGAAGGGCAAGGGGCGGCTGTCGATCTCGCCGCTGAGCGCCCTGCCCGAACCGCAGAACATCACCCGGCTGGCGGCGGCGCTGGTGCAGCGCTGGCCGATGACCAACCTGCTGGACGTGTTGAAAGAAACCGAACTCCGCACCGGGTTCACCGACGCCTTCCACTCGGTGGCCGCCCGTGAAGTGCTGGGCCGCGAGGTGGTCCAGCGCCGCTTGCTGCTGTGCCTGCACGGCATCGGCACCAACGCGGGTTTGAAGCGAATGTGCAGCGGCGGCGGGGAGGACAGCTTCGCTGACCTCCAGTACATCCGCCGCCGTTACGTCCACAAAGAGCAGCTCCGGGACGCGATCAGCCGCGTGTGCAACGCCATCTTTCAGGCCAGGGACCCGGCTCTGTGGGGCGAGGCCACCACCGCCTGCGCCTCGGACAGCAAGCGGTTCGGGGCCTGGGACCAGAACCTGATGACCGAGTGGCACGCCCGCTACGGCGGCCCCGGCGTGATGGTGTACTGGCACGTTGAGCAGCATTCGGTCTGCATCTACAGCCAGTTGGGGAGCTGCTCCAGCAGCGAGGTGGCCGCCATGATCGAGGGCGTGCTGCGGCACGACACCGAGATGGAGGTGGAGAAGAATTACGTCGATACCCACGGTCAGAGCGAGGTGGGCTTCGCGTTTTGCCACCTGCTCGGCTTCCAGCTCCTGCCACGCCTCAAGAACATCAAGCGTCAGAAGCTGTACCGCCCGAACAGGGGTGAGCCGGAACAGTACGCCAATCTGCAAGCGCTCCTGACCCGCCCGATCCAGTGGGAGTTGATCGAGCAGCAGTACGACGAGATGATCAAGCTCGCCACCGCCCTGCGGCTGGGAACGGCGGACGCCGAGAGCATCCTGCGGCGTTTCACCCGCCAGAACGTGCAGCACCCGACGTACCGCGCGCTGGCCGAACTGGGGAAAGCGGTGAAAACCGCTTTCCTGTGCGACTATCTGCGACAGGAGAGTCTGCGCCGCGAGATTCACGAGGGCTTGCAGGTGATCGAGTCCTGGAACAGCGCCAACGATTTCATCCTGTACGGCAAGGGCGGCGAGTTCACCACCAACCACACCCTGGAACAGGAAATCCAGATGCTGGGCCTGCATCTGCTTCAAGTCAGCCTGGTCTACGTCAACACGCTGATGATGCAGCAGGTGCTGTTAGAACCGGAGTGGCAGGGCCGACTCACGCCGGTGGACCTGCGGGCCTTGACGCCGCTGAAATGGCAGCACATCAACCCCTACGGCACCTTCACGCTAGATATGCACGAGCGGCTGCCGCTGAACTCATAAATTGCTCATGCGAGTTGGACAAAATTTTGGCCTTCGCTAGGTTAAGCCCTATCGTTGGAAGAGTGCCTAGCGACACCGCAAGGATGCCCGGGTCATCCGCTCTGCGCAGATGACCTCATCTATTTTCCGCAGCATCGTGCTGTTCGGCACTAACACGGCGTACTCCAATTCGCGCTGAGCTGTGCGCTGCTGACACTTGTGCAGCGCAGAAAGTGACAGAGCACCGTGCCATGCAGCGTGTTCCTGGAAGGGGCCACTACCTCCCCGGCGGGGAGTCGTCGACCAAATTCTTCCAGCTGGAACGTGGGCGTCCGCGGATCTTAGTACTCACCTACAGGCTGCTGGCCCTTTCACTTGCAAAACGTGACTGCTGGAAACAGAGACCGAGGCCCGCTGGCATCTGATTGAATACGTCTGAGCCGATGGAAGCCCTGCAGAGACGTTAGGCCGCTCCCCAACGTACGAGGAAACCAGAGGGTGAACGGCGCAGCACAGCGGCACCATTCGCCCGCGCCACTGCCGAGTCATGGAGAAAAGCTGTGGCCTCCTTGCGCTACGGGATGAGGTTGTCCACAGAGGGCGTGAGTAATGTCTGGAGCACGTCGGGAAGGACGGTAAGCAACTCAGACTAAAACACGACATCCATCCGGTAATCTCCGCAGCAGATCTTGATGTCCACCTTCAGAACGAGTCGACCAAGGGATACGGCGCCTGCTGGCTGATTTCTGGGGAGGAAATGGTGCTTGCTAGGCGTTAGGTGGGGCTGCCCCGCTATTGCGTAGTTGAGGTTAAGCGGCTTTAGCTTGGCGTTCAAACTCGTGAGGCGTCAAGTAGCCCAGGGTGGAGTGGCGGCGCTGTCGGTTGTAGAAGACCTCGATGTATTCGAAGATGGCCTGCCGGGCAACGGTGCGGTTCTCGAAGATGGTGTCCTCGAACAGCTCCCTTTTCAGGGAGCTGAAAAAGCTCTCCACGACAGCATTGTCCCAGCAATCCCCCTTTCTGCTCATACTCCCTTTGGCCCGCAGGCGGGCCAATTCTTCCTGAAACATCCGGCTGGCGTATTGACTTCCTCTATCGCTGTGATGAAGCAGACCAGGCGCTGGACAGCGACGCTGCACGGCCATCTGGAGGGCAGCAAGTGGCAACGTGGCTGGCATCTGGGCGTCCATGGCATAGCCCACCACCGCGCGTGAATGCAGATCGAGGGTCACCGCCAGGTACAGCCAGCCTTCTCTCGTCGGAACGAACGTGAGATCGGAGGCCCAGACCGCGTTGGGCTGCTGGACGTTGAACTCACGGTCCAGAAGATTCGGGCAGACCGGAAAGGGATGGGCACTGTCTGTCGTGCGCACCCAGCGCCGTTTTCCTTTGGCCCGCAGACCTCCGGCACGCATCAAGCGAGCGACGCGCTTCCTGGAAACCTGCACACCTTCCGCGCGCAGTTCGGCATGAATGCGCGGGGCTCCGTAGCGCCCTTTGCGGCACTGGTGAATCTCCTGGATGCGCTGCTGGAGCAGCGCATCCCATTGCTGTTGGTTGGAGACAGGCCTTCTTCGCCAGCTGTGGTACCCGCTCACCGAGACCTCCAGCACCCGACACATTATGTCCAGGCGGTACTGCGGACGGTGATCGGTGATGAAGCGGTATCTCAGCGTGTGGTTTCCCTGGCGAAGAAGGCTGCGGCTTTTTTTAAAATTTCCCGCTCCTGGCGCAGGATTTCATTTTCTTTGCGGAGCCGTCGGATCTCCTGTTGCTCTGGGGTCAGATGCTGCTTTCCCTGGCCAGGGAAAGCAGCATCGCCCTGTTCCTGTTCGGCCGTCAGCCACTTGCGGAGCAGTGAGGCATTCAGGCCCAGTTCGCGGGCAGTGTGGGAGAGGTTGCCGCCCGTTCGGGCGAGCTGAACGGCGTCTCGCTTGAACTCGGCGGAATGGATTCTGCGGTGGGTCATGATGGTGCCTCCTATTGTCGAGGCTTATCTCCATCTGCGCAAAACCGGGTCACCCTCAAGGTGCCCCTCGATGCTATAGCGCAGCAAATACTCAATCTCGCTCTCCATGGCATGTGCACGCCTTGCAGGAAACCATCAAGCTCTTCCTCTTCGTGTCTGGTCATCCTTCCGCTCCCCGAAACTCATATCCAGTCATCAGCTGCAGGGCGTTGCAGGTCCGTCCATCACTCAGATGGTAAACAAGTCCTTCCGTGCTGCGCCGCTTGACCAATTCCGTGCGCTCGATGATGACTGCCCCGCCGTCCGCCTTGCGGGTCCAACCGGCCCCCGCATCGAATTTACCGACGTCCCCGCTCCGGTCCGCCTCCTCGAAGTGCGGCGCCGCTGCGTGACAACCCGCGTTGGCCACAACAGCGTTTGTGGGTGCCCCACGCTGGCCGGTCTGCCCGACGGGTGCCCCGATCAGCACGTCCAGACCCCGAATCGCGCAGGTGTAGAAGTTGAGTTTCTCCACCTGCGCCTCGGCCTGAGCTACCCGACGGGCCTCGATCAGCTCCTCCTCGGTCAGACGCAGCCAGTCGCGGCGGGGCAGCGCTCCCGCCGGCGTCAGAGTGTCGAGAATGCCATCGTCGATCGCTTTGTTCCCCCCGATCAGGCTTTTAACCAAGCGGTACGTGGTGTCTGAGGGCACCGCCAGCGGGCGTTCCAACAACTTCTCCCGGTCCACCGGATGCAGGGCGTTCCCGCGTCCTACCGGCTGGATCAGGAGGCCCGCCACCCCGCCCGGAACCTTTTTCCCAGATTTGACTTGTTGCATCTCCTGAGGGCCTTCGACATTGGCTCCGAATAGGAATTCCAATTCAGAGTCCGTGATAGCCGCGTTAGCGGCCCCGCCGTTAGGCGGCAACACGGCCACACTTGCCCTGGGTTCGCTCACGGTCTCCAGCTCTTTTGAAAGCGAAGCTTCAGAGGTGGTGTGAGCTGGCAGACTCTGCTCGTTCACTGGCGCAGCAGGCGAAATTTTCTTGCGCGCGTTTTCAGTTACGTGACTTACACCTGTAGGGGATTCCTGTAAAAGATCCCTGTTAAGGATTCCTGTGTTATTGCTACGGACATTTGTCCGAATGGACTCGGAACTTTGTCCGTCTCCATTCGGAACTTTGTCCGACTGCATTCGGACATTTTTCCGAATGCTCTCTACCTCATCTTCCAAGTGCTTCCCAACACGATTTTCCTCAGCGTCTGCCTCGCTCGGATCGAGGTCCGGAACTGGGCGAGAGGCCTCCCACTGATTGACTACCTCCTGCACTGTGGCCCTATTGAACAGCCACTGTGGGGTTCGGTCCCAGCCTCTTGTTGGGTTCGCCCTGGTGGCGACAAGGCCGCGCTCAACCAGACTGGCGAGTTTGGTGCGAATCGTCTTCTCGTTGTAGATGCCCAGCAGTTCTTCGGCCCACTGGGTGGCGCTCATGCGCACCCACAGGGCTTCATCGGCGTCGGGGGCCACCGCACCCTGACGGGCGCTCTTGTTGCGGCCACGGGCCTCATTGCGGATCTTGAGTTTATAGGCGTACCAGCGCTCTTGGGCATTGAGCAGGTGCGCCTCGCAGGCGTCCCCATCACAAATCGCTAGGTAGGACTCCCGTAAGGCCAATGTGCGCTGGCCAGCGGGTTGAGCGATTACGAATCCATCGATGCTCATCTTGAAGCTCCGACGCCTTCCTGGCCCCTCAGGGCCTTCTGGTCTGTTGACCGGACATGCTCAGGCGCGTATCCTGTGCATAGGGCGATGCCTGCGAACTCCCTAGTTCGCAAAACAATTTGAGTTTTCGGATCGGACACCCTCTGCGAAAAACGGCCTGCCAGCCGCGCGGGGGGTGTTCCCTTTGGTCATGTTTTCGGTGACCTCCGGGACGTGCTCAGCATACCGTGAATTTGCTCATGTTGTGCCAACTTGTGTTCGGCGATTCACACCTGTTGGACTACTCCTGGAAACGTTTGATCAGATTCGTTTCCATAATAGGTATTAGGCACAAGCCGCAGCCTCAGCCCAGAAAATCTTTTCTAAATCCGCCTGTTATGCGCCTCTTGCATCTTATGCAAGAGGCGCATAGACTAGAGGCGGGATGAATGTGCTCGCGAAAAAGACGCTGCTTCAATTTGCAGCCCAATATCCTGAAGCACATGTCGCCCTGCTTACCTGGTTCGACCTTGCCAGCAAAGCGGAGTTCACTTCGTTTGCAGAAGTGCGGGCCGTCTTTCCCACCGCCAGCTGGGTTGGGCCTGAGTACATCGTGTTCAACATCAAAGGAAACCACTTCCGTCTGATCGCTACCGTGGATTTTACCTTCAGAAAAATCAGGGTCAAGGAGTTCATGAGGCATTCGGAGTACGACCGCTGGAAACCGTAAGAGCCGAACGGAAGAGCGGCTCCAGATGGAGAATGCCTTGGAGGAGGTACGCACAATCATGAAACACAGTGAGATCGACCGCGCCGTGGCCGCCCTGGCTGAACTCCCAGAAGCGTCCCGCAACCTGCTGGGGCCCATCAGGAGCGACGAACAGCTGGAGTTTGCCCTCAACGCAGAAGAACAGATGGGCCGCCTGATCGGCGGCGACGCCCGGCACCCACTCGCCGCCGTGTATGCCACCCTGATCCAGCACATCGCCGAGTATGAGGCCGAGGCGTATCCAACCCCGGCCAGCAAGCCGGGTGACATGCTCGACTTTCTGATGGACCAGCAGGGCGTCCAGCAGCAGGAGCTGGCCACACGTCTAGGAGTAAACCAGAGCACGGTGAGCCGACTGATCCACGGGCGCGTGGCCTACACCACGGACCTGATCAAGCAACTGGCTGAAATCTTCAAAGTGCCTCCCACCGTTTTTCTCGGCTGAACAGCCCGCAGCCTATCCATCCCAGCCTCCCCTCACCTGGAGGCCTTTTCTTTTCCTGCGTGTAGCATGCGGCCATGAGCCTGGAGCTGATGGCCGCCAACCTCGACCTCCAGGGCCGCGCCGACCGGGTGGCCCACCTGGATCCCGACAGTCTGAAGAAGGCCGCGCTAAGGGCGGCCCGCGACACAGACGCTGAGGGCTTATGGGCGCTGCTCGAGGCGTATCTGGTGACGCGTGGGGGCCGGGGCGCGCGCGTGAGCGTCAACACCCTGGGGGCCTACCGCACGGGCCTCGATACCTTTCTGGCCTGGGCAGCTCCCGCGGGTGTCAGCCTGCTCCGTCCAGGACCAAACGCGGGGTTCCGGTACGTCCGGCACCTGGAAGGCGCGGGCCTGGCCCCCAGTAGCGTGCGCGTGCGCCTGAGCGCGGGCAAGGCTTTGTATGCCGCTCTGCGCTGGACGGGGGCCTGCGAGGCCGCGCCCTTCCTGGACGTGCGGGCTCCCGGTGATCCGGTGCCGCGGTGGGAAAAGCGCAAGCCCTACTCCACCGACGATGTGGCGCTGCTGCTGCGACATGCGGGAATGCAGGACGCGGTGATCGTCGTCCTGGGCGCGCACGTGGGACTACGGGCGACGGAGATGACGACGCTACTGAGAAAGGACCTGCATTTAGACGCGCCTGAGCCATACCTAACCGTGACGGGCAAGCGACAGCGACGCCAGGAGGTGGCGCTCTCCCCCACTGCGATCAAAGTGCTCCGGACATGGCTGGCCGCGACGCCCAATTATGGCCCCCGGGTGCTGACCATTCACACCCGTCAGAGCGTGGAGAACGCCCTCAAGCGGCTGTGTCAGGAGGCGGGCGTGCGCTACGGGGGCCGTGAGGTTCACGGCCTGCGTCACAGCGCGGGCACCCGGATCTACAGCGAGAGTGGGGATCTGCTGGCCGTGCGGGACCACCTGCGCCACCGTACCGTCGACAGTAGCGAGATTTACGTAGACTACGCCCGGGCGGGCCGCAAGAAGCCTGTGGGTGACTGGTGAGGATGCTGGCATAACTCCAGCGAGTGGGAGTCTTGTGACCGACGTTGCACCGTCATCACTGTCTGCTCAGCGTTCGCAGTCTCTTCTCCCCTCTTACTCTTTGAAAAGCTGCTCGACTGCCTGCAACAACTTCCTCAGCCGTGTCTATTTGCCGGCGTCCAGTGCGCCCACCCGGCGCGGCGCGGCCAGCTTTAGGACCCGCCAGGTCTCCCGCATCAGATCATCCGGTTCTGAGGGGGGCCGCGGCGCTTCGACCTGCCAGGAGCGCAGCCTCCACATCGCGCACCCCCCACTCCCCGGACTCGACGCGTAGGAACCACTCGACCTGTTGAATAGCGCTCGCCCGCCGCAGCCGCCAGGAGCGAAGTGTGCCTGGAGACGCTCTCTAGGACCTCATGCCGCGGGCCTGGCGCTGCCCGCACTGCCGCAAGACGGGTGTAAATCGGTGTCTTTGTGATGAGCCTCTTCTCGGCGGTCTGGGCGCAGTTCGCGGCCCACTATGGCTTACTCAGGATCGCACGAGGCTGTTCGACAACTGTGGCCACTGCGGCACGTACGCCGAGCACAAACTGCTGACACTTGAGGACGGCGCGACTCTTTACCGGCGAACTGGTGGCCACACGGTTGACGGACGTTCAGCAATCAGATGAGGCTTAAAGGCGGTGTGGGTGCTGAGCCTCAGTGGGTCAAGGCCCGTGGCTTTGAGACGTGAGCGTCTAACTTAGCGCTAAGTTAGATCCTAAATCGCCAGAAACTCACGTCCAGTGCGCGTCCACTCTAAGGCATGATGTAATCCACCCACGAACCCTGCCCCATTGGTGTGCTCGTGCGCACATTCTCGCGCTACCATCCACGCATGATCACTGCCACCGTGTTCAACCACGCCGGAGGGGCCGGGAAGACGAGCCTGTGCCTCAACGTCGGCCATGAGCTTGCCCGCCAGGGTCTGCGCGTGCTCCTGATCGACTGCGACCCGCAGGGGAATATGTCCAGCTGGCTGGGCGTGACGGAGGTGGACCTTTCCACTACCATCTACCCGGTGGCCGCTGAGGGGGCCGCACTTCCCACACCGATCAGCGTTCATGGCTTACATCTGATCCCCGCGCAGGTGGACCTCGCCCAGGCCGAGATTGGCATCACCAGCATGCCGGGCGGACAGCTGTTCCTGCGCCAGGCACTGCAGGCGGTCTCCAATCAGTACGACGTGTGCCTGATCGACAGCCCGCCCAGCCTAGGCCAGCTCGCCATCCTGGGAGCCCTGGCCGCCGATCACCTGATCGTGCCGATGCCTACCCGGCAGAAGGGCCTGGATGCCCTGCCCGGCCTGCAGCGGGCCACCGCACTGTACCGCCGCCTGCGCCCGGAGCTGACGGTGGCCCTGTACGTGCCCACTCTGTACGACGCCCGCCGCACACATGACCGATCGGTCCTGGACTCCCTGCGCGCCTATCTCTCCCCACTTAGCGAGCCGATGCCGCAGCGGGAGGCCGTGTGGTTGGACAGCACCATGTCCGGCGAACCGGTGGGGGTCTATGCACCGGGCAGCCCGGTTCACGAGGACATCCAGCGATTGACCGCGGAAGTCGTGCGCGCGCTGGGCCTGGAAGTGTCCGCATGACCCGCCCGAAGAAACCGAAGCCTCGCGTCGGGTTAGAAGTCCTGCTCGGCGATGCCTCCGCGCTTTCTCGCCCTGGACTGGATGCCCGCAACATCCCGCTCACCGAGCTGCGCCCCGGCGCACTCCAGCCCCGACGGGTGTTTACGCCCGCCGCGCTGGCCGCGCTGACCACCAGCATCCGAGAACAGGGCGTGCTGCAACCCCTTCTCGTGCGTTCGGTCGAGGGCGGCTACGAGATCATTGCGGGGGAGCGGCGCTGGCGGGCTGCACAGGAAGCCGGGCTGAAAGAGGTACCGGCGGTGGTGCGTGAACTCGATGACCGGGCCGCGCTCGCGGCCGCGCTGATCGAGAATCTACAGCGCGAGGACCTGAACGTCTATGAGGAGGTGAGGGGCACGGTGCAGCTTGTCGCGCTGGCCCTGGACACGGACGCCGACGGCGCCAGGGGACGGCTTTACAAGGCCATGAACCACGGCGGGCCGGATGTGGAGGTGCTGGAGGATCTGTTCTCGCGGCTGTCGCTCGGGCCCTGGAAGAGTTTCGCCGCGAACAAACTCCGCATCCTGTCCTGGCCCCAGCAGGTGTTGGACGCGATGGACGCAGGCCTGCCGTACACCCTAGGCGGAGTGGTGGCGGGAGCGCCCTCCGAACACCAAGCCGAGCTGCTGGTGCTGGCTGTCGGCGGCGCCACGCTCCGGGAACTCAGGGACCGACTGGCCACACTGCGGGAACGGCCAGCCCGCACCGCCTTGAACGAGCGCGATGTGGCCCGGCTGGGGCGCACCTTGAGCAGCGTGAAATGGATCAGAGGCCTGAACGATAAGGAACAAGCAGAAATCAACAAATGGATGGGGAAGATGCCGGAGGCGGTGAAGAAAGCTCTGGGGCAGAAATAGGCTGGCCGCATCGGCGATCCCTGGCGCTCCCAGGCACACAGATAATACGTTCGGGACACACCTGTTGGCCGGGAAACACAGCGAACATGCACGTATGAACGCCACTCTCAGGGTTGATCCTGCTGGGTGAGGAAGGGGGCGAACAACTCCCGAAGGGTCATGGATAGGTTGTAACGTACCTGTGGACACCCATGAACCAACGTCTCAAGGGGAACTGCGTTTTGTCCTCAGCCGCTCAGACTGGTGAAGCGTCCAGCAGATCTTGCGGTAGCGCCCAGCGAGTGTGGAGACTTTTGCCGTTGTCAATAATTCGTATACAAATCGATTTGTATACGAATTATTGACTTGATAGTGAAGGCTGCCTGTGCCTAGAGGCTGGCGGACAGGCCATCCAAAATTGCGTGAGGGAATCTGCTGAGTCCAGAATGCGGTATGACGCGCCGTACCTCCCCCAGCGATGTCGATGACGAGACGTATCATTTCCTGCTGCCGTATCTGGCCCTGAGTCCAGAACACGCCCCACAGCGGAAGTATCCGCTCCGAGACGTGTTGAATGCCTTGTTGTGGATGAGCCGC
>NZ_VDMO01000033.1 GCF_006335125.1 Deinococcus radiopugnans ATCC 19172 | reverse complement strand
GCACTTTCGGGTGGACATGCACATTGAACTCCAGTGCATGGAGCTGTTGGTCGGCGGCTTCGCTGATCTCGATCTGTCGTGCGGGACGACCCATCCCTAATTCTACTTCTTATTCGCGATCTACTTAAATCCAGAGTGTTCTGCGTGGCGTAAACGAGCAGCGTATTGGTTCCAAATGGTCCAGCAGCAACGAAAAGATACCTGGCATTCGGCGGTGGAAAGTTCAGGGTCGCGCCGGGCGTCAGCGTGGGCTGACCGTCTGGCAGGCGATTCGGATAAAGCTGATCGACTCTGCCATCTGGGTCCTGATTGAACAGCGCCACATTCCACGTTCCAGACCCTCCCGTCAGGCTGACCGTGAAGGTCACGTTCTGCCCGGCCTGGGGTGCGGCCGGATGGACCGAAACACTCAGCACGGGTTCGCTGGCAGGCTGTGGGCCAGGGCTTTCGCCACATGCGGCCAGGGCCAGGGTCATCAGAGCCAACGTCGCCAGTTTTCGCATGAAGGGAGTGTAGAGCAGCCCCTTCATGACAGAACGAAAAAGCCCCACCGCAACGGGTGGGGCCTTTCTCGGAGCAGATTTTGAGCCCGGAATTTACTTCTGGCTTTCCTTCTGCGCGTGGACCACCAGTTTCATGGGGATGGTCACTTCGGGGTGGGCGCGGTAGGCGATGTCGTACTCGCCGATTTCCTTGACGGTCTTGGGCATCTCCAGCTTGCGCTTGTCGATGTCAAAACCGAGCTGGTCCAGCGCGCCCGCCACGTCGGCGTGGGTCACGGCGCCGTAGATCTTGCCTTCACCCGCACGGACGCTCATTTCGATGGCGACTCCGTTCAGGCGGCTGGCGAGGTCCTCGGCGGTGGCCTTTTCCTGGGCCTGAATCTTCTGGCGCGCGCGGATGCGGGCTTCCAGGCTCTTCATGTTGGCGGCGGTGGCGCTGGTGGCGATGCCCTGCGGAATCAGCCAGTTGCGGGCGTACCCGTTCTTGACTTCCACAATATCGCCGGTCTGGCCCAGCTTGCCGGGTTCCATCAGAATGACTTGCATGGCTCAGCTCTCCTTACTTCCGAACCAGTTTCTCGGTGTAGGGCAGCAGGGCCAGCTGACGCGCGACCTTGATGGTCTGCGAAATGCGGCGCTGGTGCTTGGCCGAGAGGCCGGTGCGGCGGCGAGGAAGAATCTTGCCGGTGTCGGAGACAAAACGGCGCAGCATCTTCACGTCTTTGTAATCGGTAATTTCAAGTTCCCCGATGGAGAAGGGGTCAACCTTGGGCTTGCGGGGGCGCTTGGGCCCCTTGCCACGCGGTTTGCGGTCGCTGGATTGCGTCATATGTTCCTTGTGCCTGCCTTGGCCCTACAAAAAGTTTTAGAACGGCAGGTCTTCTTCTTCCGGTGGAAAATCGTCGAGACCTTGGTCAATATCTAAGCCGCCCGAACGGTTCCCCGTGTTCGCCGCCCGGTTCTGGGGCTGGCCGTAGCCGTTGCCCTGGGACTGGGGGCGCGCCGCACTGCTCGCGGTCTGCGTGCGAGGTCCGGCGGAGGTGGCTGCTGGATTACCGGCTCCAGCGCCTCGGGACAGGGCTTCGACTCGCGTCGCCTCTACTTTGGTGGAATTGCGTTTGTTGCCGTCCTTGTCGGTCCAGCTCTCGTTGACCAGACGGCCCTTGACCATCACGGGGTCACCCTTGCGCAGCTCTTTCATGGCCTCGGCCATTTCGCGCCACAGGGTTACGTCGATCCAGTGGGTCTTTTCCTGCTTGTTCCCTTGCCGATCATTCCAGGTCTCGTTCACGGCCAGGCCGATTCCGAGCACGGCGTCGCCGGCGGGGGTGTAGCGCAGTTCGGGGTCGCGCACGACGTTGCCGATCAGTGCCACTTCGTTCAGCCCGTTGCCCATACGAACGCCGCCTCCGGCGTCCTGGATCAGTTCGGGCTGGCTGTCCAGACCTTCCATGCGGAGGGCCTTGACTTTAATCGCGCTGCGCTTGCCGCCTTCCGGAGCGTCCCAGGAGCTGTAGTCCAGGGTGCCTTCCACCATCACGGCGTCGCCGCCCTTCAGGTTGCGCTCGGCCTGCCATTCGGCGGGCTTGCCCAGAATAGAGACGCGGTGGTACCACGGCAGGTTCCGCTCACGTCCGTCGTTGCCGACGACGCGGTCTTCTCCGGCCACAGTGGCCTCGAAAACGGCGGTTCCGTTGGGGGTGTAACGCAGTTCGGGGTCGCGGGCGAGTGCGCCGACTAAATACACGTGGTTCATGCCTCGGGCCATAACAGTGTTCTCCTTGGTGGCTGGCTGGACGCGCTGGGGCGTGCCGTAACTGGGGGCTTTAACGTGGCTGGCAATGTGGCCCTGTGCGGGTTAGAAAGACTGTAACAAGGCGACTTGGTTCTGTCAAGAGCGTAACGCTCCCGGCAGTGCTCAGGCCTTCTTGGTCTTCCATTCCGGGCGGTCCTTGACCACCAGGACGCGGCGCACGTGGTCACGCAGACGCAGGGTGCTGGCGATGTCCTTTTCAGGGTTGCCGCCGGCCTTGATGGTGTACATCAGGTAATAGCCCTCGCGGTCCTTGTCGATGGCGTAAGCCAGGCGGCGGTTGCCCACGTCGTCGAGGTTGCTCATCTCGGCCCCGCTGTTCTTCAGCGTGGTTTCGATGTAGTCCTTCTCGATTTGCACCTGCTCGGCGCTGAGGTTGGGGTTCAGGATCAGGTTCAGGTCGTACTGGTTCATGTTTCACCTCTCTTCACGCCGAATCCGGGCAAGGTCTGGCCTCGCCACACAGCGCAACTCACCACATTATCAGAGCGTGGAGGGGAGTGCTAGAGGGGAAAGGCGGGAGGGGTTGGCAGAAGCGCAGTTGTCTGTCCTTCCAACGCCAGAAAAGCCCCTCCGCCCGGGCGGGGGAGAGGCCCAAGATTCCAGCGCTGACTTCACCCCGCCCTTATTTCAGCAGGTCCAGCGCCTTTCGCAGGATGGCGTCGCCCGGCACGTCCACCACGGCCTCGCCCTGCGTGGCGCTCTTGCTGGGGCGCTTGATCTCGCCGGTGTACGTGAACTTGCCGTCCTTGTCGGCGGTGACGGTCACCGGCTTGCCCGCCACGCTCAGGGTGATTTTCTCGCCCGCCTTGAGGCCGCTGCCCGCGAAGTTCAGCGGGGCGGTGTAGCGGGTGTCGGCCACCACGATGTCGGGGGTGATGCCCTTCTTGTGAATCTGGCGGCCCTTGGGGGTCAGCCACTCGTTGGCGACGATGGCGATCTTGCCGCCGTCGGGCAGGTCCAGCGGAATCTGCGCCACGCCCTTGCCGAATGTCTGCTCGCCGATGATCTGGGCGCGGCCCACGTCCTGCAGGGCGCCGGAGACCACTTCAGAGGCCGAGGCGCTGTTCTTGTTGACCAGCACCACCAGTTTGCCGGTGTAGTCGGTCTTCTGGTTGCTGGCCCGGCCAAAGACCTCGGTCTTCTTGTTGCGGTCGCGCAGGCTGACAATCGGCCCGCTCTGCATGAACTGGTCGGCCACGTCCACCCCGGCATTCAGCAGGCCGCCGCCGTTGTCGCGCAGGTCCAGAATCAGCTTCTGCACGTTCTTCTTCTTCATGTCGGCCACGGCGGCGCGGAACTGCTGGCTGACCTTCTCGTTGTAGAAGGTGTTCAGGGCGATGTAGCCGATGTTGCCGGGCAGAATGGTTTCCTCGACGTCCACGATGGTCACCGGCTGGCGCTCCATCTTGACCGTGTAGGGCTTGCCGTTGCGGGCAAAGGTGATGGTGACCGTGGTGCCCTGCTTGCCGCGCACCAGCCGCACGATGTCGTTCAGCTTGCTGGTGATCACCTCGGTGTCGTCCACCTTGACGAACACGTCGCCGATCTGCACGCCCGCGCCGATGGCCGCGCCGGTCTTGAACACGTTGTCGATCTTGCCGCCGGTGCCGTCCGCGTTGGCGGCGATCAGCTGTACGCCGATGCCGTAGAAGTTGCCCGCCAGATTTTCCTGGTCAATGGCATTGTCCTCGGGCTGGCTGTAGTACGTGAACTCGTCGTTCAGGCTGCCCACGGCGCCGTTGATCGCGCCGCGCAGCAGCTTGTCCTCGTCGATGGGGTACAGGTAGTACTGCTTGAGGTCACCGATCACGTTGAGCAGCGTCTTGCCCTCGGCGGTGCTGGTCAGGTTGGCCTGGGTGTACCCGCCAAGCTGGGCGTAGGCGACGGCGGCGGTGGCCGCAAGGGCCGCCCCCACGATGGTCAGGCGTTTGGCATTCACCTGGTCAGAATAGTGCGCCCCCCTGAGCGACTATTGAAGCTCAGGTGACAGGCGGACCTCAGCAAAGCCTCAAAAACGCCTGCGCGGCCAGTGGCCTGGAATTCTGAGAGGCGTCCTGAGCGGACCTTCATGGTCTGGGCTATGCTGGGCAGCGACCATGCGTTCTCCTTGCTGCCTCTGTCCTGCCCTGCCCCGCGCCGGAGCGCTGCGGTGATCCAGTTCCACAGCGTCACGCTGTCGTATCCCATCACCGGCACACTGGCCCTAGACGACGTGAGCCTGCAGATCGGCAAGGGCGAGTTCGCGTATCTGGTGGGCCATTCGGGCGCTGGCAAGAGCAGCTTCATGAATCTGGTGCTCAAGCGGGCGCTGCCCACGCGCGGCGAGGTCCGGGTGGCCGGGCAGTCCCTGAAGCACTACAAGGGGCGGCGCACGGCGCTGCTGCGCCGCCGCATGGGCACCGTGTTTCAGGACAACCTGCTGCTCTCGCACCTGAACGCCTACGACAACGTGGCCTTCGCGCTGCGGGTGACCGGCGTGCACGGGCGCGAGTGGCCGGGCCGGGTTACGGCAGCGCTGCGGACGGTCGGGCTGGAACACAAGAAGTACGCCCTGCCGGTGCAGCTGTCGCAGGGCGAGCAGCAGCGGGTGGCGATTGCCCGCGCCATCGTGAGTGACCCACCGCTGCTGCTGGCCGACGAGCCCACCGGCAACCTGGACCCCGAGAACAGCCGCGAGGTGCTCAAGGTGCTGCAGAACGTCAATCTGCGCGGCACCACGGTCGTGGTCGCCACCCACGCCCGCGATCTGGTGGAAAGCTACCGCCACCGCACCCTGACGCTGCGCAAGGGCAAGCTGGTGCGCGACGACCCGTACGGGGGGTACGCGCTGTGAGGGGAGATGGGAGAAGGGTGAGGGTTGATGGAGAACTGCTTTTGTCCATCCACCATCCACCATCCACCATCACCGCCGCCAGGGGCGGCCAGTGATCTACCACCTGCGTCAGGCGCTGCTGGCCATGCGCGGCAATTTCACGGCCACGCTGGCGACGCTGGTGACCATGACCCTGACCCTGCTGATGCTGGGGTTCGTGCTGCTGCTGACCCTGAACGTGAACCGCACGCTGGGCCAGCTGGAATCGCAGGTGGAGGTGGCGGCCTTCCTGACGCCGGAGGCCGACACCGCCGGACTGCTGTCGCAGGTCAGAGGCCTGCCGCAGGTGCGCGAGGCCCGGCTGGTGAGCAGCGCGCAGGTGCTGGAGGAGATGAGCCAGATTTCGCCGTACACCCGCGACGCGGCGGGGCTGGTGGGCAACCCCTTTCCCGACACCCTGCGCATGAAGGTCAGCCGGGTGGAGGATTCGCGCACAGTGGCGGCGGTGGTGGCCAATCTGGTCGGCGTGGACGGCGTGGAGTACGGCGCAGGCTACGTGGACCCCACCGTCAAGACGCTGACCGCCGTGCGCGGCGCCGGCTACGCGCTGGTGGGTCTGCTGCTGCTGGGCACGCTGTTTAACATCCTGAATGCCGTGCGGGTGGCGATGTACGCCCGCCGCGACGAGATCAGCGTGATGCGCCTGCTGGGGGCCACGCGCTCGTTTATCCGCATGCCGCACGTGATCGAGGGCCTGATCGTGGGGGTGCTGGCCGCCGCGCTGTCGCTGGCGCTGCTGACCCCTGCCTACCTGGGGCTGGCTGTGCGGGTGCGCGAACTGGCCCCGGTGTTCCCGGTGGTCACGGACCCCGGGACCCTACTGCCAGTGTTGGGCGGCGTGGCGGGGCTGGGCATCCTGATCGGCTTTCTGGGCAGCCTGTTCGCCAGCCGCCGCTACCTGCGGGAGCTGGAGTAGTGGCCCCAGGAGCCGTGGACGTGAGGCGCGCCAGTCTTCTCGTCCTGCTGGGCGTGCTGCTGCTGGGGCAGGGTGGGGGTGCCCAGACCACCTCTCAGAAGTTGCAGCAACTGCAGCAGGAGTTGCAGCAGCAGCGTCAGCTGAGCGCGGCGCAGGCCAAAGAGTTGAACCGCATCCGCCGGACCATCCAGAACCTCAGCGCCCAGCAGAAAGAGGCGCTGGCCCGGCTGGACACGCTGGCCGGGCAGGTGGCGGACCTGGAAAACGAACTGGCGGTGCTGAACACCCGCACCGCGCTGGCCGAGCAGCAGCTGGCCGACACCACCTCGCAGCTGGGGGTCACCACCGCCCGCGTCGAGCGTCTTAAGGGCGATGTGCGCGAGATCCTGAACCTGCAGTACCGCAGCCGCAGCAACGATTACCTGGGGCTGCTGTCGCAGGCCCGCAGCCTCTCGGACCTGCTGATCCGGCTGCGCTACGCCAACATGGCCGGGCAGTACAACACCCGCATCATCGCGAACCTCAAAGACGAGGTGGCCACGCTGGACGCCCAGCGGGCGCAGCAGGCGCAGCAGACCCAGACCCTCAAGGACATCGGGGCGCGGCGCAACGCGGCCCTGGACCGTCTGAAAACGCGGCGCGGCGAGCAGAACCGCCTGCTGGCTGGCCTGCGCGACAGCGAGCAGGGCCAGCGTGCCCTGGCCGCCCAGCGGCAGGCAGACCGCGCCCTGACCGCCCGCACCATCGACGGCCTGATCACCCAGGTCACGGCGGAACGTCAGCGCATCGAGGCCGAGCGCCAGCGCCGCCTGGAGGAGGAGCGCAAGCGGCGCGAGGCCGAGGCCCGCCGCATCCGCATCGCCCAGGAGCGTGCCCGCCAGGAGGCCATCCGGCTGGCGGCGATCCGCGCCGAGCAGGAACGTATTGCCCGCGAGCAGGCGGCCCAGCGTGCCCGCGAGGCCGCCGAACGGGCCCGGCAGGTGGCCCGCCAGCAGGCCGAGGCCCAGGCCCGCGCGCAGGCCGCCCGCGAAGCCCAGCAGCAGGCCGCCCGCGAACAGCAGCAGCGCGCACGCGAGCAGCAGCTTCAGCGCGAGCAGGCCGCGTTGCAGCAGCGCAGCCAGCAGGTGCAGGCCGCTCAGGACCGGGTGACGCAGGAACTCACGCCGCTGCCGGCGGTCAGCGGTCCGCTGGGCTTTCCGCTGCCGGGCGGGCAGGTCAGCGCTCCCTACGGCAGCGGCGGCTCCCCCTGGGTGGTCCTGGCCGCGTCTGACGGCTCGCAGGCGGTGGCCGCGTTGCCGGGCAACGTGCTGGCCGTGACGTACTACGCCTCGCTGGGCTGGGTGGTGCTGGTGGACCACTCCAGCGCCATCAGCGCGTATTTCGGGCTGGCTGAACCGCTGGTCAGCGTGGGCGCCCGCGTGTCACGCGGTACGCCGCTGGGGACGGTGGGCGGCTCGCAGATCATCGGGCCGCAGCGCATGGCCTTCCAGTACCGGCTGAACGGCTTGGCCGTGAATCCGGGGTTCTAGCCGCGCCAGACTGTTCCGCACATTCGGACCCGTGGTCTAGGGCTGCCCAGTACACTGTGGGCACCATGAAAAGACCCCAGAAAAATGCTGTCCTGACAGTGGGCGGCGGCGCATTGACCATGTCGCTGCTGACCGCCTGTCCCCAGCCCCCACCGCCCCCCACCTTCACCACCCTGGAGTTCCGCTTTCCCGAGACTGCCCAGACGAACGGGCTGACCCTGGCCGCCATCTATTTCGTGGACGGTTCGGACCCCGCGCAAAAGGCGGGGGTTCAGGTCCTGGCCAATGGGAGTCTGGGCAGGGATGGGCAGTTCGTCTATCCAGGCGGTCCCAGCGCCAGTGCGATGGTCAACGGCGGCACACTGCAGCTGGCGTCCTACGCGCTGGACCCCCTCAAGAAGAACGCGGGCTGCCTGAGGCTCTTCAAGACCAGCGAGGCCTCGGGGCTGCAGGACGTGGTGATCACGCCGGAAACGGTCAAGACCTGCAACGTGTACTTCACGCTGTTCCGCGACGCCGACGGCGACGGCACACCCACCAAGGGCGAGGAACTGTTCAACACCCACGACATCTACAGCTACGCCGATGCGGCCTTTACCTACAGCTTCGCCAGCACGGACGGCAAGTCGCAGGAAACGGGGGCGCGCGTCTCCGGCTGGAGCCTGGTGCGCCACGAGGTGCTGCAGCCCACCGCCACGCCCGGCCAGTACCGCGTGACCATGAACAGCGTGCCCACCACCGATCAACGCCTGACCATTCGCCTGCATGAACCCACAGACCGCCTGATCTCGATGGGCCTGAAGGGTCTGGACCGGGGAGGTCTGAAATGAAGCGCCTGAATCTGATCGCCCTGTCCGGGCTGGGCCTGCTGCTGGCGTCCTGTTCGGCGGGGAGCCCCGCCTTACCCGACGGGGGCCGCCCGCCGCTGCCCACCGGCGTGGAGGTCCGTTTTCCCGCAGCCCCCGCCAACGCCTACCTGTCGCTGCTGACCGAGGACGGCCAGAGCGTGTACCAGCTGAGCGTGCCCGCCGGGGCCACCCGTAGCGAGGTTGATCCGGACGGCTGGAAGGCCGAGGAGAAGAACGCCCAGGACGTGGCGCTGGTGCTGCCCGCCGGAAGCGTGACCGACGGCGCGAAGTCGAACATTGGAGACGCACAGGTTCGTTTTCTGCGCTGGGCGATGTGGCGGGACGGGAACACCAACGGAAAGCGCGACGACGGCGAGACCCTGAACCTGATGACGCATGACCGCGTGGCCTATGCCAGCCAGCCGTTCACCGTGGTCTTCAAGACCGCCACCCCCGACATGCAGCAGACCTGGAAGCTGAAGGCCGGCTGGTCCCGCGCCGAGCATTACGTGTATCTGCCGCAGGGCACCCGCACCTACCTCCGCAGCCTGGAAAGCGATCCGGTCCAGCGCTACACCCTGCATGTGGAGACGCCGGTCACCAGCCAGTAAAGCTCTGCGGCTGGGCATGAAGTCCAGCCGCCCTCTGGGTCTGCACATCAAAGTTTGATTAAGGCTTTCTCCGGCCTCTGGTCGCTACACTTTTTGGCAACGAGGGAGTAGCCACCTGCCCAGGCAGGGAAATGCATCGTCAATACGGGCTCCAATCCCGGTGCATTTCTGAAACGGCGAGACTCGGCACGTGAAGGCGTGCCGGGTCTTTTGTGTTTTTTGACCCTCCCCGTGAAGGGACGTCTTCCGTGCAAGGAGACGGCAATGGATCTTTCCTTTCTGACGGTGACCGAGTGGCTGGGCAAGCCCGCATGGATGTGGGTCATGTTCCTGGCGGTGGTGGTGGCCCTGATGGCCTTTGACCTGGGGGTGCTGGAGCGGCGCCGCAAGAGCAGGCTGGCCCCTGACGATGACGGCGTGATGGGCGTGGGCCAGAGCCTGTGGCTGTCGGCGTTCTACATCGCCATCGCGCTGATCTACGGCGCGTGGGTGTGGCTGACGCTGGGCCGCGAATCGGGCATGGCCTTTTACACCGGCTTCGCGCTGGAAAAGGCGCTGGCGCTGGACAACGTGTTCGTGATCAGCCTGATCTTCGCCTTCTTCGCCATTCCGCTGAAACTGCAACGGCGCGTGCTGCTGTGGGGCATTCTGGGCGTGATCGTGCTGCGGGCGATCATGATCGGGCTGGGCACCGCGCTGGTCACGCAATTCGACTGGGTGCTGTGGATCTTCGGCGCTTTTTTGCTGTTCACGGGCGTCAAGATGCTGCGGGGCGGCGACGAGGAGCACGATTTCTCGAACAACCGGCTGCTGGGCTGGCTGAAAGGGCGGCTGCGGATCACCGACGAACTGCACGGCGAGCGCTTCATCGTCAAGCAGACGGTGGGCGGCCGGGTCAGAACCTTTGCCACGCCGCTGCTGCTGGCGCTGATCATGGTGGAGACCGCCGACGTGATCTTCGCGGTGGACTCGATTCCGGCCATCTTCGCCATCACGCAGGATCCGTTTATCGTGTACACCTCCAACATCTTCGCCATTCTGGGCCTGCGGGCGCTGTATTTCGCGCTGGCGGCGATGGTGCACCGCTTCAAGTACCTGCAGCCCGCGCTGTCGCTGGTGCTGGTGTTTATCGGCCTGAAGATCTTCTACGCCCAGTTGTGGGGCAAGCTCGATCCGGCGATCAGCCTGGGCGTGACCCTGAGCCTGCTGGCCGGCGGCGTGGTGGTCAGCCTGATCAAGACCCGTCCTCCCGCCGGGGAGCCGCCCGCGTCGGTGTAATACCAAAGTGCGGTGAGTCGAAGACGAACCCGAGCGAAGCGAGTGGCAAGACGGTATAAGGCTGGCCTCTATGCCATGAAGGAGGGCAACAGAAGCGGTTTCTGTTGCCCTCCCTTTCGTGAGTTGTTGAGCAGGCCAGCCCGGTTTATTCCCGCGCCGGCACCGCGCACTGACCGTCCTCGCAGCCCTCCGCGTCATTGGCCGTGCCCAGCAGGGTCAGGGGGGCAGGATGCGTCTCGGCCCAGACCTGCTCCAGCGCGCCGCGCAGCACCTCCGCGCCCTGCGCGCCGCTGACGCCGTACTTGCCGCCCAGCACGAAGAACGGCACGCCGCTGATGCCCAGCGCCTGGGCCTGGGCCTCGTCCTGACGTACGGCCTGGGCGTAGTGGCCGCCTTCCAGGGCCGTGCGAACCTCGGCAGCGTCCAGGCCCACTTCGGCGGCCAGTTCCACCAGCGTGTCCACCTCGCCCACATTCCGTCCCTCGGACATGTAGGCGCGCAGCAGGCGTTCCTTCATGGCGTCCTGCTGGCCGTGCTCGGCGGCCAGATGGATCAGCTGATGGGCCAGGAAGGTGTTGGTCAGGCGGGTCTTGTCGAAGTGGTACTCCAGTCCTTCACCCGCCGCCGTCTGGGTCATGCTGTCCAGCATCTCCTGGGCCTGGGCCGGGGTGCGGCCGTACTTGCGGGCCAGCCCGTCGCGCATGGAGTTCGGGTTGTCGGCCGGCGCGGAGGGATCAAGCTCGAAGCTGTGCCACACGACTTCCACCTGATCGCGCGGGCCGAAGTCCTGCAGGGCCGCCTCGAAGCGCCGCTTGCCGACATAACACCACGGACAGGCGATGTCCGACCAGATGTCCACCCGTAACTTGTCGGGTGCCGAGGGCGTGAAGGAAGTGGAGGCAGATGCAGTCATGCCTACATCATACTCCGGTTTATAAAATAAAGCATGAGATGCCGGGTAAGAGAGGATTGAGCCTCAGCGGTCTCCACGGTCACACGCGACGCCGTTGCGGTTGGAGTCCAGGCCGGTGCGGTAGCCCGGTTTGCCCACCCGGATCGGCATGGAGCCGGCAGCGCGCAGGGCCGCGCAACTGGCGTAGTACACGTTGCCCGGCCCGGTCAGGGCCGCGCTGCCGCTGACCGGGCGCATCAGCGAGCGGGCGATGTAGCCGCCGCGGCCCTGATAGGTGGTGCGGCACCACTCGCCCGCGCAGGCCACCGTCAGCAACGTGCCGCCGGGAACGGTGCGCACGATCTGCCCATTCAGGGCGGGGGTCCGGCGCAGATTGGCCGCTGTCGTCGTGGTCGCCGTGGCCGCCTCGGCCAGTCCCAGCAGGCCCGCGCCGGCCAATCCCAGCACCAGGGTCAGCGTCTTGATGGAGATGTTCATGGACCACAGCGTGACACGCCGCCGCCTCGCTGCCATGAGACGGGGCTGGGGCGAAGAAGAATCCATTGGCACCGCACACAAGACGCGGCAGGAGTCCTGGCCTGTACAGTGCGGGCGTGCACGAACTGCTGCCTCCCGAGATCACCCTGCAGGCCGGGCTGCACTGGCTGGACCTGATCGGCGTGCTGGCCTTCGCGCTGTCGGGGGCGCTGCTGGGCGTCCGCAAACGCTTCGATATCTTCGGGGTGCTGGTGCTGGGCTGCGTGACGGCGGTGGGCGGCGGCGCGATCCGCGACACCCTGACCGGGCAGACGCCGCCGCTGTTCCTGCGCGACGAATCCTACCTGTACGCCGCGCTGCTGGGTTCGGTGCTGGCCTTCGGCTTCGGCGAGCGGCTGGCCCGCTTCGAGCGCACCATCAGCCTGTTCGACTCGGCGGGGCTGGCGCTGTTCGCGGCCTCGGGGGCGCTGGGGGCCATCAACTTCGGGCTGGGGCCGCTGGGCGTGGTCTTTACCGGGGCGATCAGCGGCGTGGGCGGCGGCATCATCCGTGACCTGATCGCCAACGAGGTACCGGAGGTGATGTACCGCCGCGATCAGCTGTACGCCACGGCGGCGGCGGCGGGGGCCTTCGCCGTGCTGCTGCTGCACCCGCACGTCACGCCGTTTCAGTCCCAGCTGGGCGGCGTGCTGACCGTAATCGCCCTGCGCTGGGTCTCGCGCCGCGGCTGGGTCAGGTTGCCGGTGCGGCGGCTGCCGGAGGGGTGAGTAGCTTGGCTTGCGTCGTGATCTGAGCTGTTGATGGCGCAGCCCAGGACTTTGCCTCGTTTGGCAATGCCCCTATGGCGTTGTGGGCGGCGCGCACGCCCTTTGCCGATGTGTCCAGCGCGTGCTTGGTTTTCATGCCCCGCGATCAGGTGGGTGCCCATCTTCCTAGCGTCGCGGCCACTCAGCGGCTTGAGGCCCACCACACTCACCAGCAGGCCACCCGGAAAGCCGTGAGGAATGGAGGCCCGGCTAGGGCCAGCAGTGGCCCCGGCCCATGTCGGTGGTTGCGCTCCCGTCCTCTGTCTCTGGACCGACGAGCTTGATTTCGAGCAGTTGAACTTTGACGTGCTGCTCGTGGCCTGACCGGGGTGCCGCCTTCTTTAAGGTTTGCCTGGCATACCTGTCCCCAGCCCTGTGGCGTGGCCGGAGCGCTGCGGAGTTTGTGCGTTGTTGCCCTCATTCTCGCTCCGAAGCGGGGTGAGCGTGAGGCTGGCGTTGCGGGAGGTCCACATTCCCTGCTTGCCTGAATTCCGGGCATCGGCAGGAGCGTTTTACGTTCAATTAACGAGATTTCCGACAGGATGTATGACGCAGGACAGAGCTGTGAAAGTGGCCGCGAGGATCACTTGACCAAATCTGGTAGCGACATCGCCCTTCAGGGTCAGCTTGAAACCTCGAATGGCACTTGCAGTCAGTCAAAAGTCAGTGAGGTTTACGATAAGTAAGGGGTTGGCGGCTTCACAGCACGGGCCATTTCAGTTTAATTGGGGAGGGTCTGCCCCGTCGCAGTCCGCGCCTACCGGCAGTTCACCTTCCAATTCCCACGGCCCAGCAGGAGTTTTCTATGCAAGCGATTCGCAGCACCTCATCTTCTTCACCCTCCGGGTCTGTCAGCCGTGGAGCGGTGCGGTTGATGCTGGGCCGCCGGCTCCTCAACGGCGCCGTCCTGGCCTGCGGTGATCTGCTGGCCCTGACCCTGGCCCTGTTGCTGGCCTCTGGCCTGCGCGTGGCGCTGCTGGGCGACGCCCCCGACGGCCCCTGGCTGGCTGGAGGCTGGTTTGCCGGGGACGGTTCGGTGCCGGGCTTGATTCCTTTCCTGTGGCTGGTTTGGGTGGTGGGTGCCCTATTGATGCGTCTGCTGCCGGGCTGGGGCCTGGCAGCGCCCACCGAGCTTCAGCGCGTGACCCAGTTGACCGCCCTGGTCTTTGCCGCTGTCACCGGCGTGCTGTTCATGACCCAGCAGACCGACATGGTCAGCCGTTTTTCGCTGGCGATGGGCTTGATCCTGAGCTGGGCGCTGGTGCTGGTGATGCGGGCGGCGGTCAAGCAGATCATGCTGCGGGCAGGGCTGTGGGGGGTTCCGGCCGTCATTTACGGCGCCGCCGTCACCGGTACGCTGATGGTGCAGGCCCTGCGCGAAAATCCGACTTACGGGTATCAGCCCACCGTCATCCTGGATGACAACCCGCTGTTTCACGGCAGCGCCGTGCTGGGCGTGCCGGTGATCGGCCCAGTGGCCACCTCGCTCCGTCCCCTGGACCAGCAGGCCCCGGTGGCCGTCGTGGCCATGCCGGGCCTGGACCGGGCGCAGCTGGTGCAGATGCTGGAAGGCCCGCTGGCGCATTACCCCAAGGTCATCATCGTCCCCGATCTGTTCGAGGTCGAGTCGCTGTGGGTCCAGGCCAACGACTTCGGTGGCGTACTGGGCCTGGAAGTGGCGCGCAACCTGCTCGATCCGCTGGCCCAGGTGGTCAAGCGGGCCTTCGATCTGATAGCGGTGGTGCTGACGGCCCCGGTCTGGCTTCCGGTCTGTGCGCTGCTGGCTGCCCTGATCTGGCTGGAAGACCGCACCAACCCCCTGTTCCTGCAGCGCCGCGTGGGCCTGAACGGGCAGACCTTTGCCACCTGGAAATTCCGGACCATGGTGCCGGACGCCGAGGAGGTGCTGCGCCGCAAGCTGGAGCAGGATGCCGAACTGCGGCTGGAATGGGAAACGCATTTCAAGCTGCGCCGTGATCCCCGCATCACTCGGATCGGCGGCCTGCTACGCAAGACCAGCCTGGATGAGCTGCCTCAGCTCGTCAATGTGCTGCTGGGCCACATGTCGTTGGTGGGACCGCGCCCGCTGCCGGCTTACCATCAGGAGCAGCTGTCGGCCCCGGCCCAGCGTCTGCGCATCCTGGTGCGTCCCGGCCTGACCGGACTGTGGCAGGTATCGGGGCGCTCGGAAGCGGGCAATCTGGGGATGGAGCGCTGGGATCCGTACTACGTCCGCAACTGGTCGATCTGGCTGGATCTGGTGATCCTGATGCGCACTGTCGGCGTGGTGCTGCGCGGATCGGGGGCCTACTGATGGAGCGGCACTCTGTTCCCTCCCTGCCGAGCCTCCGCATCATGCCGCTTCTCTGCACAAGAAATGTTGATTGGACTCGTCGTATCTGGACTGGTCCTGCGGTGCGGGCATCATCAACGGGTGTTTGCGTGAAACGGGTGTTTGCGTGACTGGACGCTCCAGATGAGGCACCCGGCCTATCCGAGGATTCTGCATGTCATTACCCATCTGGACATGGGTGGTGCCGAGAACGTGGCCATTTCTCTGGCCGAGAAACTATATACCGAGTTCAACTTCTCCTTTTTTGCTGTGGGAGGAATCGCCGACAATCCGGTGGGACAGGCGATGGCCCGGCGGCTGGAGCGGCTGGCGATTCCGGTGCACAGCGGCACCGCACTGGACTTCAAGAAGGGCGGGGCCGTGCAGGCCGGCCTGAAACTGCGTCAGCTGATCTGGCAGACGCGGCCCGAGGTGGTGCACCTGCACACCGAGATTCCGGAAACGATCTTTGCCGTCGCCTCGGGGCTGGGGCTGCCGCGCGACCTGCAGGTGCTGCGTACCGTTCACAACTCCAAATTATGGCCAGCCTGGGGCGCCATTGGCCGCATGGTTGAAGGGCGGCTGCGTGCGGCTCAGGCGATGTCGGTGGGCGTGTCGGCGGCCTGCCTGCAGGGGTTGTGGGAGTTTCAGGCTGCCCACCGGCTGCCATTGACCCCAAAAGCCATGACCCAGGTGGTTTACAACGGCGTTCTGACCGGAGATCCACGGGGACCTATCGAGCGCACCCTATCGGCAGACCGCCCAGTGCGGGTGCTGTTCGCGGGGCGTCTGGAACCGCAGAAGGGGGTGGACCTGTTGCCTGAGCTGCTGACTGCGGCCTCGGCCCTGACCACCCGCCCGGTCGAGGTCACGCTGCTGGGGCGCGGCGCGCTGGAGGGCAGCCTGCGCCAGTGGATCAGCACCCACACCTTGCCGTGGACCGTCACGCTGGCCGAGCCGGTGGCCAATCTGGCCGAACACCTGCACGAATATGACGTGATGCTGGTGCCCTCCCGTTTCGAGGGGCTCTGCCTGGTGGCCATTGAGGCGTTGATGGCCGGGATGCCGGTGGTGGCCACGCGGGTCCGGGGCCTCAGTGAGATCTTTCCCGCGGGTTATCCCCTGCTGTGCGATTCCGAGGACGTGCCGGGCCTGGCCCGGACCCTGGCGGATGCGGTGGAAGATCATGCCCACTACGCGGACGTCGTGGCGACCTACCACGCGGAGATCGTCGAGCGGTTCGGCGTCGCCCGCATGGCGCAGGAATACCGCCGCGTGTATCTGGCCGCCCTGCAGCCCACGGCCCTGGAGCCGATAGAATGAGGGTGCTGGCGGTGCACAACTTCTATCAGCAGGCGGGCGGCGAGGACGTGGTGTTCCGCGCTGAGACGGCCCTGTTGCGCCGTCACGGTCACGATGTCGAGACGTTCACGGTCAGCAACGATGCTCTCGGGCAGACCCCGCGTCTTCAGGCTGCGGCCCAGACCCTCTGGAATGCCCGGATGGGCCGGCAGATCGAGGGTTTGGCTCGCGAGCACGGCGCCGAGATCGTGCATTTCCACAACACCTTTCCGCTGCTCTCGCCCGCCGTGTACCGCGGCGCGAGGACGGCTGGGGCCGCCGTGGTGCAGACCCTGCACAACTTCCGCCTGCTGTGCGCCAACGGCCTGTTCTTCCGGGACCATCACGTGTGCGAGGACTGTCTGGGCCACCTGCCCCTGAGCGCGGTGCGCCACCGCTGCTACCGCGACAGCCGCAGCGCCTCGGCGGTGGTGGCGGCCATGCAGACGGTCCACCACGCCGCCGGGACCTACCGCAGTGATGTGGACGCATATATCGCCCTGACCGAGTTTGCCCGTGACAAGTTCATTGCGGGCGGGCTGCCGGCCGGGCGCATCGCGGTCAAGCCCAATTTCCTGGAGGCCAGTCCCGGTCCTGGGGCTGGCGACGGGGGGTATGCGCTGTTTGTGGGCCGCCTGTCGCCAGAAAAGGGAGTGGAGACGCTGCTGCGTGCGTGGGCAGACCTGGGCGGGACCGTGCCGCTGAAAATCCTGGGGGATGGTCCACTGGCCCCCCAGGTGGAGCAGGCTGCACACCAGTTGCCCGGCGTGAGCTGGCTGGGTCAGCGAGACCGGGCGGAGGTGCTGAGGCTGATGCAGGACGCGGCTTTTCTGGTGATGCCCTCGGAATGGTACGAGGGTTTTCCCATGACGCTGGTCGAGGCGTGGGGGGTGGGCCTTCCCGTGATCGGCAGTCGGCTGGGGGCGCTGGGGGCGTTGATTGAGCCGGGCCGGAATGGCCTGCTGTTTCAGCCTGGAGACGCCGCCGATCTGGCCACCCAGGCCCTGTGGCTGTGGGACCACCCGCAGGAGCGCGGGCAGATGCGCCTGCACGCCCACCAGACCTTTGAAGCGTCGTATACGCCCGAGCGCAACCATGAGCATTTGATGGCCATTTATGCGGCGGCACGGGAACACTCCGCTCAGGGCCGTTCGGTGCTGCCCAAGGGATAAGCGCGCCTCATTGGGGGATAGTTTCTCCTCTTCCGCTTGCCTGACCAGGAATGTTCAGCGGGGCCGAGGGGGCGGTTCTTCGCTGCACAGCCGGAGCGTCCTGTCCTCAGCAACCCTGCCGCCCTTTTCTTTGGCTCCGGTTCGGCCAGGCGGAGCTGTGTCCTCAACATGAGGGTGTGCCCCTTGATGAACATCTTCTAATCCACACTCCGACTATCCTTCATGCATGGTTTTTTCATCTGAGCCGATAGGCCCGGTGGTTCGCGTCGGTTACGGCGAGGACGCCCACCGACTGGCGGCCGGTCATTCCCTGATTCTAGGAGGCATTGCTGTACCGGACGCTGCGCTGGGGACCGTGGCCCACAGTGACGGCGACGCCGTGCTGCACGCGGTGGCAGACGCGCTGCTCTCAGGGGTGGCGCTGGGTGATATCGGCGACTATTTTCCCGACACCGATCCGCTGTGGGCTGGGCTGGATTCACGCGCGATCCTGGGGCGGGTGCTGGAACTGGTCCGCGAGCGCGGATATACCCCGGTCAACATTGCCCTGGTGGTGACGATGGACAAGCCCCGGCTGGGGCCGCTGCGCGCCCAGATTGCCCGCAACGTGGCCGCCCTGCTGGGCCTGAGTGAAAGCGAGGTGGGGGTCAGCTTCAAGACCTCCGAGGGGCTGGCCCCGGCCCATGTTCAGACGCGCGTGACCGCGCTGCTCACGCAGTTGCAGGACTGAGTGACGCCGCTGCTGCACGTCGTGCTGTACGAGCCGGAAAAGGCCGGGAACGTGGGCAACGTGGCCCGCACCTGCGCCGTGCTGGGCGCAGAGTTGCACCTGATCCGGCCCTTCGGCTTCCACCTGCACGACCGCGAGTTCCGCCGGGCGGTGATGGACTACTTGGAAGGCGTGACGCTGCACGAACACGTCAACTGGACGGCGTTTCAGGATGGGCTGGAGCCTACGGCCCGCGTGTTTGCCTTCTCCACCCACGCCACCACGCTGCACACGCGGGCAGGCTTCCGGCGTGGCGATTACCTGTTGTTCGGCCCGGAATCGCGCGGGCTGCCCGTCTGGCTGCGGGAGGGTTTGACGGCCCTGAAGCTGCCGCAACCGGGCACGGGCCGCAGCCTGAATCTGGCGGTGGCGGCGGGCGCGGCGGCCTTCGAGGCGGGACGGCAGATCGAGGGCTGGTAGAGCCGGAAACTAGGCAAGTTCTGGTGCCGCCAGCCCCATATTGCTCCAGGCGGGCGCAGTCAGCAGACGCCACAGGGGGAGGCTAGGCCAGATTAATGATTTCGATGGCTGTCGAATCTTGTAAGATCGTTTCGATGAAAGCCGAAATAACGTCGCAGCAGGCCCAGATGAACGCGGCCTTTCGCCAGATGATTGCTCCCGTGTGGACCCATGCTGAGCGTGACGTGCGGGTGGCACAGGTGGAGGGCGACAGAGCAGCAAAAGCCAGAGCCCAGGCCCGGCTGGAAACGCTGAAGACAGCCAGTGAAATCTACGCTGCTGCACACTTCCGTGCTTACGGAGATCGCCCCTGGCCTTACGGCGAGGTGTTGTGACCACGGATCTGACTGTCCGCGCCGCCTTCTTCCGTGCACTGTCACATCCAGCGCGGCTGACGCTGCTGCGCCTGACCTGGAACGAAGCGCTGGGTGGTGAGAAACTGGCCGCACTGACCGGGCTGGCCTCGGCCACGGTCAGTCATCATCTGGCCCAGTTGTCCGAGGCTGGGCTGATGACGGCCCGGCAGGACGGTCATCAACGCCTGCACCGTGCCAACAGCACGGCGCTGAACGCCACTCTGGTCGAGCTGATTGGGGGTGAAGTGCCGTTGCCTGCTGCCGACGATCCCTATCGCGTCCGGGTATTGCGGGCCTTCATCAAGGATGGCAAATTGACCCGTATACCGGCCCAGCGCAAGAAACGCGACGTGGTTCTGCAAGAACTGGCTGGGTTGTTCGAGCCGGGCCGCCTCTACCCCGAACAACAGGTGAATGCTGTGCTGGGCGAGTGGCACGCGGACTTCTTTACGCTGCGGCGCGAACTGGTCGGACTGGACTTGCTGGCCCGCAAGGACGGGGTGTACTGGCGTGTCGAGGGTACACCTGAAGCCGCCAGCCCGTAGATTAGGCACATGACCTCTTCAACCGAAGCAGCCTTCCAGACCCAGCTTGCCCGCTACGCCGAATTGCTCGTCCGCACCGGCGTTAACCTGCCGCAGGGAGGCCGGGTGCAGGTCAACGCCCCTGTTGAGGCCGCCGAACTGGCCCGGCTGGTGGCGCGTGAGGCGTACCGGGCCGGGGCCAGCGACGTGCGCGTGGACTACAACGATCAGCACCTGGCCCTCGCGCTGTATGAGGCCGGCTCGGACGCGGCGGTGGAGTACCTCCCGGATTGGGTCTCGGAGGAGTCGCAGCACATGGTGGCCGATGGCTACGCGTTTATCAGCATCGTCGGCAGCGATCCCTCCCTGCTGGCGGGCGTCAACCCGCAGCGGGTGGCGCGGCGCAGCAAATTGCAGGCCGAGGCCGGACGCAAGGTCAGCGAGGCCATCGGCAGCTTTCAGGTCAACTGGACGGTGGCGGCGATGGCCACTCCGGCGTGGGCCGCCCGCGTGTACCCGGATCTGCCGGAGGCCGAGGCCGTCGCGCGCCTGTGGGCCGACATCTTCAAGGTCACGCGCGCCGATACCCCCGATCCGGTGGCGGCCTGGGACGCGCATCTGGCGCAGCTTCGGCGCCTGACCACGCTGCTGACCGAGAAGCAGTACCACGCCCTGCACCTCCACAGCGAACTGGGCACCGACCTGACCGTGGGGCTGGCCGACAACCACATCTGGCAGGGTGGGGGAGAGGCGGCGAAAAACGGCATCTACGGCGTGCCCAACCTGCCCACCGACGAGGTCTTCACTGCGCCGCACCGGGAGCGGGTGGACGGCGTGGCGGTGGCCTCCAAGGCACTCAGCGCGCGGGGGCAGCTGATCGAGGGCATCCGGGTGCGCTTCGAGAACGGCCGGGCGGTGGAGGTCAGCGCCGAGCGCGGCGAGGACACCCTGAAACAGCTGATCGGGACGGATGAGGGGGCCGCCCATCTGGGCGAGGTGGCGCTGGTGCCCGCCTCGGCCCCCGTGGCGCAGACTGGGACGCTGTTCCTGAATACCCTGTTCGACGAAAACGCGGCCAGCCACATCGCGCTGGGGCGCTGCTACCCCACCAACGTCGCGGGCGGCGAGGACGAGGAGGCCTTGCGTGCGGCGGGCGGCAACGACAGCCTGATCCACGTGGACTGGATGATCGGCACGCCAGGAACGGACGTGGACGGCCTCACGGCGGATGGCACACGCGAGCCGCTGATGCGTGGCGGCGAATGGGTGATCTGACGCGGCGGAAGGCAGCAGCGCAGGGTTCTGAAGCTTCGAGATTTGTCAAACTTACTTGACTTAAAGAATAGGGTGTCTTACCCTTGGTCAAGGAAGCATGACATTTCATTAAGGAGCATTCCCATGACTTTGTTGAGAACACCCCGCCCCCTGCTGCGCTGTCTGGCCCTGGCCGCGCTGACCTCCCAGTTGGCCGTGGCCCAGTCCGCCACCCTGCCCGCCGATCTTCAGGCGCGTTACGACACCCTGCGGCAGGCGTACCTGACGGGTGACCTTCAGACCCTCCGCTCGCTGTACGCGCCGGACGCGGCGCTGCTGGACGTGACCAATCAGGCCCTTACGCTGGAGGCGGTGCTGGCAGCCTCAAATCCAGAGGCCATGAAGGTCAGCAAGCTGGACATCCGTGTTCAGGACGTGTCGCTGGACGGCGAGGAAGCCACCGTGGTGAACCGTCAGGACATGGATGCGACGGTTTTTGCGGGCGGCCTGTCGCAGGCGTTCCAGGCAACGGCGCTGGCCGAGGACACGTGGCGCAAGGTCAGCGGTCAGTGGCTGATCACGGCTTCGCGCGTGCTGGAAAGCGAAACGCGGGTGGCCGGGCAGGTGATCCGGCAGGTGGCCCCGCCGCTGCTGACGGACGCGCAACTGGCCGAACGCCGCGCGGCGCTGCTGACGGTGGCCCGCCCGATCCGTTCGGTGGCTGCGGGCGCGCAGGACGGCGATTTCGCGTGGCTGGCCGAACTGGCGCGCGGCGCACGGCTGATCGGCGCGGGCGAGGGCAGCCACGGCACCGCCGAGCACTTTCAGCTCAAGGATCGGCTGTTCCGCAAACTGGTCCGGAATCACGGGTTCACGGTCTTCGCTATCGAGGCCGACTTCGACGACGGCTACGAGGTGGACCGCTTCGTGCGCGGCGAGGGGCCGAACGATCCGGACGCCGCCACCCGCGCCTTCGACTTCTGGACGTGGCAGACGCAGGAGGTGCGCGATCTGCTGTCCTGGATGCGGGGGTACAACGCCACGCGCGGCGAGAAGCCGGAACTGCGCGTGGTGGGCATCGACATGCAAGACCCCTTCGGGAGCCTGACGCTGCTTGGGCGCCTGGCCCCCCAGAATGACCGGGTCAGGGCGGCGCTGGCCCCCCTGCTGGCCCTCCCGGCCCCCACATGGTTCACGCTGAACGAACGGCCCGCCGCGCAGCAGGCTGAGATCCGCGCCCAGATCACCGCCCTGCAGCAGGCGGTGGCCGCGTTGCCGCAGGACACCCCTGACCGCGCGGTGCTGCTGCATCTGGCCGAGACGGTGCGGCAGGGCGCCACCATGCTGGCCGTGCCCAGCAGCGACTCTGGCCGCACCAACCTGATCCGCGACGCCGCCATGTTCGGCAACACCCGCACGGCGCTGGACACTCTCTTTCCGGGGCAGAAGGCCATGCTGTGGGCGCACAACTTCCACATTGCCAAGGTGCCGGCGCAGGGCCAGCCCTACGTCAACCTGGGCCAGCACCTGGCACGGGCGCTGGGCGAGGGCTACCGCACCGTGGGCTTTTCCTTCGGGGACGGCGAACTGCGCGCCGTTTCCGGTGACCCGGCGCAGCAATTGGGCGGCCCCCTGATCCTGAGTGCCGCGCCTGCGCCGCGCGACAGCCTCGACGCCCTGGTTGCCGGGGACGCCCCCGCCGCCTATCTGAACGTGGCGCAGGCCCTGCAGAGTTCGCTGCTGAGGGGCTGGCTCGCGCAGCCGGTTCGTGTGGCGGGCGTGGGGGCACTGTACACGCCGGGCCAGCCCACCGGAGCCAACGTCGTGTTGTCCCAGGCGTTCGACGGCTTGATCCTGGTGCCGCACGGCACGGCGGCCCGGCCCCTGTCCGGGAAGCCGTGAGCCGGCCGGAGGTGCGTGGGCGCGAACGCCCCACCCGGCGCGAAAGGCAGTGGACTCGCACCCGGCAGGCCGAACTGGCGTATCAGGTGGTGTTTAGTGCCGTGTTCCTCTCCGGCCTCTGGTTCAGGCCCTCCAGCGCCGTATTCTGGCTGTTCAGCGCCGCCGTTATGCTGGGCGGTTTTGCCATCTGGATCTGGCAATACCGCGCCCTGGACGAGCTGGGCCGAGCCCGCTTCGCCCTCAGCTGGATGGTCAGCGGGATGGTGCTCAGCTCCGGTGTGGCGCTGGTGTTCATGTGGACGCTGTACGACGCGCTCAGACGGGACGACTCGCTGCGCAACCTCCCTGGCCTGCCCTTCTGGCCGATGTACATCGTGCTGTGCGTGGGCCTGCTGACCATGTGGCTGACCAACCTCTACCTGCGCCGCCGGGACGAACGCGGGGGATGAAAAACCGCATCAAGGTGCTGCGGGCCGAGCACGATCTGACCCAGGCGCAACTGGCCGACAAGTTGGACGTGTCGCGTCAGACGGTCAACGCGCTGGAAACCGGCAAGTACGATCCCAGCCTGCCGCTGGCCTTCAAGCTGGCGAGGCTGTTCGGGCGGCACATTGAGGACATCTTTCTGGACGAGCCGGCCGAATGAGACGGATTCCGTTTGTAACGCGACAGACATCGGGACAGCTCCGATCTCTACACTCCACGTCTGGAACCCGTTTTCCTCATTCTCGCTGTCGTCGCGAACAGACGCCCATGCCTGGAACAGCCCGCAGGGAAGACGCTGCTCCTCTCGCTCGGATTTCCAGATGGTTCCAACACCCTTCAATCGGAGTCCGTATGAGGTCAGGTGAGGAGACTGTTTTCGCCCCTGCCTGGGCTGCCCCGCTACAATGCCCCCCATGTCTGACACCTACACCGCCGATGGATTTACCCAGGCCCCCGAACTGAGCGCCGAGCGCCAGACCAAGTTCTCCAGCACCCCCGAACTGGGCGAGGGCATCGAACCTGGCAAGCAGTACCGCGCCGTACTGGAAACCAGCAAGGGCCGCATCGTCGTGGAACTGTTTCCCGACGACGCGCCCGTGACCGTCAACAGCTTCGCTTACCTGCTGCGCCACCACTATTACGACGGCATCAAGTTTCACCGCGTGATCGACGGCTTCATGGCCCAGACCGGCGATCCCACCGGCACCGGCTCGGGCGGCCCCGGTTACAAGTTTGAGGACGAATTCGGTTCCTCGCACCGCCACAGCGGCAAGGGCGTGCTGAGCATGGCGAACGCCGGCCCTGGCACCAACGGCAGCCAGTTCTTTATCACCTTCACCGCCACCCCGCACCTTGACGGCCGCCATACCGTATTCGGCAAGGTGGTGGAAGGCACGGACGTGCTGGACAAGCTGACCCGCATCCAGCCCGGCATGCCCGGCACCCCCGACGTGATCGAGAGCGCCTACCTCGTCCAGAAGTAAGCCGCCAGAGGAGGGAGGCCCCAGCATTGCGTGTGCCGGGGCCTCCCTTTTTTTGGGGCGGCGTCTGTTCCAGTTGCCGCTGCACGGCGGGCGTTTCCTCCAGAAAGGTCATACGGATTCCGTTTGTTTCGTGTAGAAATCGGGAGAGCGCCGATTCCCACACTCCACGTCCTGAACCCGTTTTTCTCCTGCTCGCTCTGCTCGGATTCTCAGGTGTTTTCAACACCTTTCAATCAGAGTCCGTATCAGTTGTTGCAGCGCGAGCAGGGTGTCCACCAGCGGCGTCTGGACGCGGCGATCCACCCCAAAGACCATGCCCACCGCGAACAGCACCAGCACCACACCGAGGGATGGGGCCAACAAGTGCAGCGGCGCTGACTATTTGCGCCGCTTGAACGGATTCCAGCCCCCGCCCCGCGACTGCTCCGGTTTGGCCTCTGGCTGGGGGGCCGCGCTGCGCGGCTGCACCGGGCCGTGTCGACCCACCAGGGGGGCCCGGGCCACGTCCTGGGTCGGCGGCGTGGCCTCGGGATCCTCGTACACCTCGTCCTGCGGCGTCTCGCCCAAGTCGCTGAGCAGGGCGCGGCGAATCGCGTCGGCGCGCGGGCGCTCGCCGGGGCGTTTGGCCAGCGCCTGCTCGGCCAGCCGGGACACGGCCCGCGAGACCGCCGGGTTCAGGTGGCTCAGCGGCGGGGGAAAGCGGGTCATGTGCGCCACCATCAGTTCCTCGTAGGTGTTGCCCTGGTAGGGCCGCTCGCCGGACAACAGCTCGTACATCAGGATGCCCAGGCTGTACACGTCGCTGGCAGCGCTGCTGCTCTCGCCGTGGTAGATCTCCGGGGCCATGTAGTACGGGCTACCGCTGATCTGTCCGCCCTGTGCCACGAAATAGGTGTTGCCCAGATCGCCCAGCGCGGCGCGGCCAGTCTCGTCGACATAGATGTTGTGGGTCTTGAGATCCTGGTGGACCGCCCCCAGATGGTGCAGGTACGTCAGGGCCGAGGCCACGTCCGCCAGCAGCCGTATGGCGGCGCCGGGCGGCAGGGTCCGGCCAGGCAGCCGGGCCAGCTGCTCGTTCAGGGCGCCGTCCGGGTAGTAACGGATCGCCAGAAACGCCCCTGGCCCGAAGGCGGTGCCCGCATAGCCCTGAACCACGTGCGGGTGCCGGAACTGCAGGGTCAGCCGGACCTCGTTCCCGAACCGCTCCGCCGCCTCCTGTACGCGCAGGGTCTCCTCGTGCGGCAGCTTGAGGGCCACCTCGCGCCCACCCTGGTCCGTCGCCAGCCACACCAGCGATGTGTTGCCGCGGCCCAGGGTGCGGTGCAGGGTGTAGCCGGCAATGGTGCGCTTCAGGGGTTCAGTCATGGGACAGCTCTCAGGGCAGGGGGTCGATGCATGGTCAAAAGAAACGAGAAGGCAGGGCAGAGCCAGCGTGCGGGACAGGTTCAGGGGGAATCGGCCCCCATTAAACCATCCGCAGCCTGACCTGACCGTGACGGTGCCCGCCTCCCCGGCGGTTGTAACGGGATGTCTAAGATTCGGAGCCCCAGAGCGACAATTCAGCTGGGCTGCCCGGGACCACGAAGCGGCTCATCCAAGGCGCTACTCGTCGTCCGCGCTTTCCTCGGCCACGCGCTTGCCGGCCATCCATTCCAGCCCGGCCCACATCAGTTCATCCAGGTCGCCGTCCAGCACGTCGTCGGGATTGTGCTTCATAACGGCGGTGCGGTGGTCTTTGATGTACTGCTTGTCCAGCACGTAACTGCGGATCTGGCTGCCCCATTCGATCTTCTTCTGCTCGCCGCGCGCCTTGGCTTCCTCGGCCTCGCGCTTCTTGATCTCGATGTCGTACAGGCGCTGTTTCAGAATCTGCAGGGCGATGTCATGGTTCTTGATCTGGCTGCGCGTGACCTGTGAGGCCACCGCGATCCCGGTGGGCAAGTGGGTCAGCCGCACGGCGGAGTCGGTGGTGTTCACGCCCTGCCCACCCGCGCCCTGTGAGCGGAACACGTCGCGGCGCAGGTCGCTGTCGGGAATGTGGATATCAATTTCCTCTTCCGGCACCTCGGCCACCACGTCCACGGAGGCAAAGGAAGTGTGTCGGCGGTTGTTGCTGTCGAACGGCGAGACCCGCACCAGCCGGTGAACGCCGTGTTCCGGGGCCATCATTCCGTAGGCCTTGTCGCCCCGGATGATGAATTCCGAACTCAGCACTCCGGCCTGATCGCCGTCCTGCTGGTCCACGAGTTCCACCTTGTAGCCCCGGCGCTCGCCCCAGCGCATGAACATGCGCGAGAGCATTCCCGCCCAGTCCTGTGACTCGGTGCCGCCCGCGCCGCTCTTCACCCGCACGATCGCGGCGGTGTCGGCGTGCTTCATGGTGAACAGCGTCTCTCGGTACAATTCGTCCACCCGCGCGGCGATGCTCGCCTGCTCCTCGGCCAGCATCTCGCGTTCCTCGGCGTCGGCCATCTCCAGCATTTCCATCAGGCCCTGCGCGTCCGAGTTCAGCGCCGTGTATTCCTCCACGATGCGGCGCACGGTCCCGGCTTCCTGCGTGACCTTGCGGGCGCGGTCCGAATCGTTCCAGAGTTCAGGATCGCTCAGTTCGCGGTCCAGCTCGTTCAGGCGGCGCGTCTTGCCGGGAATGTCAAAGGTACTCCCGGAGCGACGCCAGTTTTTCCAACAGTTCTTGCATGTCCTGCATCAGCGTGCCTCCCTTCCGCGCCTCCCCGTTTGGTACGGAACGCGGGCATCTGCCAAAGAAAGAGTATAGGCGCGCTGAAAAAAAGGAGGGCGAGGCGGCTTTCAGTCGGCGTCTCGCTGGCCATGGTGAGGGAGATCAGCGGATCGTCTGTCGCCGCTGTGGGCCGTCGCCCTGATGACGGAGCCATCTGTCCTCCAGCTCCTTGTCTCTTCCATCGCCAGAATCAACGTTGAGGCCGCATCCGCTGGCCCTTCTGCCGAACGCCAATGAAAGGTCAGGTGGGGGGTGTTGACAGAACAGCGAATGGCCTGTATCTTTTCTGAGCCTCAAGCGAGGCGGGCAGCATGACAGAACAAGCAGTGCGAGAGCAGGAACGCTTCGACAGAGGCGTGTGAGCGGCTGTTTCCCCCCGGAAGCGGCTCCAGATTCACAAAATAGGGAAGTCCCTCGGGACTTCCAACGCAGACCAACTTCTTCTGGAAGTTGGCAGCCAAGCGCAAGCTTGGACCAAACACACTAACAATGCACCCTTTTGGGGTGTTTGCTAGACCATTTTATGGAGAGTTTGATCCTGGCTCAGGGTGAACG
>NZ_VDMO01000032.1 GCF_006335125.1 Deinococcus radiopugnans ATCC 19172 | reverse complement strand
AGGCGGCGGGTTTTGGTGGCTTCACACCTCAAAACACCGCCATTTCTCGTTTCTGTCGAGGGACAGACCGGAAGGTGACCTTCCCGCCGTCTGGGACGACTAAAAAATGAAGTTGTCAGCTACCGAGGTCACTCCCACTCGAGCCGACAAGCCTGCTGGCAAGTTTGATCCTCCAAGATCGCCCAACAAATCATGGCTGGCTCGAGGCCCCTTCGATCAGGCGCAACAGTCTCTGAGGCCCTTCAAGCCTGCACACAACATCCCGCCGACCGGACCCGGGTGGTGACCCTCTGTTTCCCTTTTTTGGGGGTTTTTATGTTTGTACCGGGTCTCGATGTCGGCAAAAGTGAACGGTACGCCTGCCTCCTCCAGGTTCATGGGCCTGGGTCCCTGACACGGATCGGTGGCGTCAAAACCGTTGCGAATACCGCGAAGGGGCATGAACAGCTTGTCGTGTGGCTGGCAAAATCGGTTGCTGTCCGGGAAGATCTCTCGGTGGTGATGGAATCAACCAGTGTGTACTGGGAGCGGGGAGCGATGACCCTGCATGACGCTGGCTATGCCGTCAGCGTTGTGAATGCGGCGCAGATTAAATTCTTTGCGAAAAGTACGTTGAGGAGAGGAAAAACGGACAAGCTGGATGCGGAGATGATTGCTCGGTATGGCGCGGTCATGCAGCCAGCACGCTGGCTGCCCCCCGAGGCAGATCTGGTCGAACTGCGTGCGCTCCTTCACGCCCGTGGCACCATCGTGGAGCTCTTGACCCTGGAAGCGGGCCGCCACGACGCGATGGATCACCAGTATCAACTCCATTCCAAGGCCGTCGGCTTCTGTGAAGCACGCCAGAAGCTGCTCGAACAGCAGTAGGAAGAAGCGAACAGGGCGATCAACGCCCTGATCATGGCTTCCGAGGCAGTGCAGGGGCAGGTCACGCTCCTGACATCCATTCCTGGGATTGGCCTATTGACCGCCTCCATCCTGCTGGTCGAGACCCTGCAGCTGAGCCGGATGGAGAGCTCGGATCAATGGGCGGCGTACGCAGGGCTATCCCCTGTTCCCCGTCAGTCGGGCAGTTTCACTGGCCGTACCCACATTTCGAAAATAGGGAACGGGCGGCTACGACGGGCGTTCTACCTCTGTGCCCTGACAGCGTCGCGGATGAAGAATGCTTTTGGGAACTTCTACCGCCATCTGATCGCCCAGGGAAAGCCCAAAAAAGTTGCCCTGGTTGCCCTGGCTCGCAAGCTCCTCCGAGTCGCATTTGCCGTTCTCAAGTCAGGCCAGAAATTTGATCCGAGCTATCGACGTCAGCCTCCTACAGCGACTTGACGCTTCCAAGCCAACACAGTATTTGTTGAGGTAGGGTGACGCGGTGCTGAGCGGTCAGAAACTTTCCGGCTACCGGTTCCCTATCGCGGTCATTGGCTATGCCGCCAATGCTCTATCACCGCTTCACCCTCAGCGATCAGGATGTCGAAGAATTGCTGCTGGAACGGGGCATCGCCGTGACGCGTGAGTCCATTCGCACCTGGCGTCGGGGCGCCCCGAGCCGTTGGTGCATCAAGTTCAGCGATCTCTTCGCCCAGGGTCTGCGCCACCGGGAGGGGACGTCGGGGTTCCCGGTGGTATTTGGACGCAATGCACGTGGACGTCGGTGGGGTCAACCCCTGGCTCTGGCGGGCCGTTGATGAAGATGGGGCTGTGCTGGATGTTTTCTGACAGGAACACCGGGATACCGAGGCCGCCAGGTCATTTTTCCAACGGTTGCTGGAGGAGGGGTGACGTGCCGGAGGTCATTCACACCGATCAGCTCTGGAGGTATGGGTCCGCCCTGCGCAAGCTTCACGTGCTCCACAGGAGCACGTTCAGGTGATTTCTACAGCCCGCTGGAACAACCTCGTGGAGCACTCCCACCGGCCAACACGGCGGCAAGAAGGTCAGCAGCGAGGCTTCAAGTCACGACAACGGGCGCAAGGCTTCCTGGGGTTGCACGCCCGGATCACGACTCTGCATCACCCGGCCCGTTCCACCGTTCCCGCTCTATGGCGTCGCCATAACCAACAGGCTGCCTTTAAGACGTGGCAAGAAACCGTGCAGCAGGCAGCCTAAAGTTCAGGCGGCTTGCCTTCCTGGAGCCCTTTTGCTTCCTTGCACCCCACAACTTGCCATAACCCCCAGGACCCCACCCTGTCTTGAACAAATGCGACCTCCCCAGTCTCGCCTGGTGGCGGATGCGCCCCAGCCTCACTTCTGCCACAGTTGAGGCGTGCATTACGTGGAATTTCCTCCCGACACGCGTCTGGGCCATCTGGTGCGGAATTACTGGCAGATGGATGAGGGCCTTGACCTTGGCCCGCAGGAACACCGCTCTATGCCCGAGCAGCTGGTCCGCCTGACGTTTCACGCCGGAACCACCTGGCGCGGTTCGCTGACAGGTGGCGCGCTGGAACGGCTGCCCAGCGCCTCATTGGAAGGATTGACGCTGACGCCACTGCGGGCTGTTTCGCTCGGCCCTCCTCAGGCGCTGGGCGCGGAACTGTACCCCTGGGGCGCGCGGCAACTGTTCGGTTGGAACTTCGGCCAGCCCACCCTGGACCTGAACCTGACCCACCCGCTGCTGACCCGGGCCATCAGCGCCTTGATGCGGCTGAACGCCTGGGACGAAGCGCGGCAGTTCTTAGACGACTGGCTGCTGGGCCTGCTGACCGAGCGGGGGCAGGCACTGAACGTGGGGACTGAGGCCGCCCTGAAACTTTACGGCAGCCCCGGTCAGGCCCGGATCGGCACGCTGGCCGAGGAGTTGAACATCAGCGCCCGACACCTGGAGCGACTGTTCGCAGTGGACGTCGGCGTCAGCGCCAAGATCCTCGCACGCCTGATCCGCTTCGAGGCCGTTCACAACCGCCTGTGGCTTGACCCGAACGTGTCACTGGCCCAACTCGCCTACGAACTGGGGTTCGCCGATCAGGCACACCTGACGCGCGAATTCAAGGCGCTGTCCTTGATGACGCCGCGCAGCTTCGGGCAGTTCGCACAACTTCGCCCCAGCCGCCTGCCCACCCAGCGCTTGACCCAGGACCAGATCGCTGAACTTGCCGGGTCCCGCGCTGAGCGGGCCTGAAGGCAACCGCCCCACCTGAGCAGGTCGCTTTTCTTCAAGACCACGCTGGCCCTGCCCCCCTAGCCTGAGTGCATGAACGAGTCTCCGCAGGTTCCCGCCCACAAAGCTCCGCTCCTCTTCCTCCTCCTCACCGCTTTTCTGTTCGCCATGGGCATCAGTCTGGTGTTCCCGGTCCTGCCCTTTATCGTGGCCCAGTCCGTTCCGCAGGTCTCGCAGCAGGCCACCGTGATCGGCCTGCTGGGCGCGGCCTACGCCTTCCTGTCGTTCTTCTCAGCTCCGGTGCTGGGTGCACTCAGCGACGCTTACGGCCGCCGTCCCATCCTGATCCTCAGCCTGCTGGGTTCGGCCATCGGGTATGTCCTCTTCGGCGTCGGCGGCAGTCTGTGGATGTTGTTCGTCGGGCGAAGTATTGAGGGGCTGTTTGCGGGCGGCTTCGGCGCGCTCTTCGGTTACGTGGCCGACACCACCCCGGCAGGGGAGCGCGGCCGGGTCTTCGGGCTGCTCGGAGCGACGACAGGTGCGGCCTTCATCCTCGGTCCGGCGATTGGCGGCCTGGCCTCACACCTCAGCCTCAGCGCCCCGATGTTCCTGGCGGCGGGCGTGTCGCTGCTCAATATGCTGTGGGGCCTGTTCGTGCTGCCGGAAAGCCTCCCGGCCTCGCGGCGCGTCGCCCATTTTGACGCGGCGCATCTCAATCCCCTGGGGCAACTCTCGGGCGCTCTGGCTGTTCCGGCAGTGCGGCGACTGGTCACGGTCAGCGTGCTGTTTCTGCTGCCGCTGTCCATCCTTCAGGTGACGCTGGCGCTGTTGGGACGCGACACGCTGGGCTGGGGGCCGTCGGAGGTCAGCACGCTGTTCATCATCATCGGTGCAACCGATATCGTGGCGCAGGGCGTGCTGCTGCCGTGGCTGATCCGGGCATTGAAGGAGCGCGGCGTGGCGGTTCTGGGCCTCTTGCTGGGCGTGATCGGGATGGGTTGCATGGCGCTGCTGCCCGTATTCCCGCACGCAGCGCTGCTGTATGTCGGCACGCTACTCTTCGCGGTGGGTGAGGGGATGTTCACTGCGGCTCAGAACACCCTGATCTCCATTGCCGCGCCCGCCGAGGCGCAGGGACAGGTGCAGGGTGGGGCGCAGGCGTTCAGCTCGCTGGCGCAGGTGGTGGGGCCACTGGGCGGCGGGCAACTCTACTCGCGCCTCGGCCCTGGGGCAGAGTATGGCACGGTGACGGCGCTGGTAATGGCCGCGTTGGGGCTGCTGCTGGGGCAAAGACCGCCGATGACCAGCAGGGTTGAACCGTGCGAGCAGCAGGTGGTCTGATACGGACTCCGATTGAAAGGTGTTGAAAACACCTGGAAATCCGAGCAGGGCGAGAAGGAGAAAAACATCCCTCCGGACGTGGAGTGTAGAAATCGGGACAGCTCCGATCTCTACACGAAACAAACGGAATCCGTATGACTCGCCCCGCCACCACCATTGGCGTGGGCTCTCTACTCAAAATGCCACTGCACAGTGTCAGGAGAGGGCCAGGAGCGCGGTCTTGTGTGGGCCTCTGCTGGAAAGATGCCCTTAGGACCCAGCCTGGCCACAAAGCTACTGATCCATGCTTAAGTCAATAGCGAGATTGTGAAGGGTGTTCCCCGGATGAGGGCCAGGGGCAGGGCTTTCCGCCGGATGCGTTGCCAGCCCACCGTCAACCGCTTCCTCAACTCGCTCACCGACGTCGCGCAAAAGTTCTCCACCACATTCCGTTTGAGATCTGCCCAGATCAGCTCGATGGGGTTCAGTTCCGGCGTATCCGGCGGCAGGTAGACCAAGGACAGTCATTCGTGCATCTGCACGAATGACTGTCCCGCTTTCGCCCGGTGAATCATGGCCCGATCCAGGATCACGATCACCTCGCCATCGACATGGCGGAGGATATGCTCCAGGAATGTCACGACCCCTGGTGAACGCACTGCGCCGCGGTGCGTGTGATGTAGGAACTGTCCACCTGTCGTGATGGCGCCGATCACGGACAGATGTTCCCAGCGGAGTTGTGTGGGAATGATGGGCGTCTGCCCACACCGTCCCCCGGTGCGCACCTTCGTCGTTTTCAGACTGAAGCCGCTTTCGTCCAGAAACACCAGCGTGGCGCTCTCAGCGACTTTTTTTCTCCAGCGCCTCGCCCTGGACACGAACCCAGGTGGCGATGTCGTCTTCGTTGCGTTCCACGGCCCGCAGTGCGGGCCGCTGGTACGGGAATCCCCAGCGCCGGAGTTTCCGCGAGAGGTGCGCCCGATCCAGCCACACGCCGTAGGTCATGCCGATCACGTGGCGAATCTTCGGGATCGTCCAGCCACGGGTCTCAAAGCCGTGCGAACGGGGGTCACCGTCGATCATGGCTCCGATCTCGTCCTGCTGCGCTGCGGTCAGACGCTCTGGGCGACCTGTGGCGCGGGAAGCGCGCAGCGCTTCCTCACCATCGCGGTGCAGCCGAGCACGCCACGCCCGGACCGTGACCTCGGCCACGCCGAACTGCTGGGCCAGGTCATGGGTCGTGCGCCTGGGATCCGTGAGGGCGGACTGGGCGGCCAGGCGCCGTTCTTCCTGTTGGGCACGCGTGAGGCGGCTGGGCCGCCACAAGGAAACCGTCATACCGTATGCTACCTACTTACGCACGGATCAGTAATCCAGCGCCTCGATCACCAGGGGCCCGAAATACCGGATGAGACTGGCTTTGGCCCGCTGATAAGCGGTCAGGGCGTTGATATACACGGCGCTCTGGTGCGGTAACTGGGCGGCCACCAGAAACAGACCAGATGCTACCGCATCCTCGTACTGGCGCAGTTCCGCACGCTCGTCGGTCAGGAACTGGGTCCAGCGGACGAAGCGCCCCAGCAGCCCGTGGCGGCTGCCGTCATCGTCCAGCCAGCGCAGGCCCGCGTCGCCGCATAGCACGCCCAGATCACTCTTCTGAAGCTTCAGGGCCAGCAGGTCATCCAGCAGAACCTGCACAGTGTCCGCGCCGTCAACCATGCCCACGAGCCGGTTGCTGGGGTAGAACCTGAATTGCCCACGGTTGAACTTGACAGTCATCGGTCCCCTCCCTGTGGGCCTGCCAGAAGATGTTTCTTCCCACAGGCCCACCCTGAATTCAATCCGGGGACAGATTCACGTCATGTCCCCGGCGTGAGGTCCAGCTCAGCTCTGCGCTGTGGAGGTGGCCGGACGCCAGTAATGGTTCGCGGCGGCGATGGTGGCGAATTCCAACGCCACGGTCTGCGTGATGGCGATCAGATCGGCGGCGTTGGTGGAGTAACCGGGCCTGATCAACTCGCGTACCTTCTCGTCCGGCTGGGTGAACTTGATCACCAGTTGGGCCATGCGAACGGCTAGCAGGCGGCCCTCGTCGGGAGTGGCGGTGATCAGACTGTTGCCGGGAATGAGCTGGGGAGCGGCGGGCATGGGAGCGGCGGCGGGCTGGGCGTGTTCGGCAGTGGTCATGGTGGATGCTCCTGTCAGCAGCGAGAGACTGGGGTGAGGGTTTAGCTTCCGCCGGCGACACCGATGGCCGCCGCCTCGATCACATTCGCGACGTCCTGGGGATGCGAGATGTACGTGGCGTGGCTGCCCTTGACCTCGGTCACCACCGACTTGGCGCGGGCGTACATGGTGCGCTGAATGGACGGATTGATGCTCTTGTCGTCGGTACTCAGCACGGCCCAACTGGGTTTGGTGTTCCAGGCCGCCTGCGTGACCGGCGCACCCAGCGCCTTGACGGACACCGGAATCTGCGAGGCAGACAGAAAGGCCGCCTGCTCGTCGCTCAGATCTGCCGCGAAACCCGCGTGGAACTTGGCCGCGTCGTAGTACGAGAATCCGGCGGCGTCCGGCGGCAGAATGCCATTTTCAAGCGCGGGTGGCTCAGCGGTGGCCCATTTCAAGGCGGACTCTCCCACATCGGGCTGAAAGGCTGAGACGTAGACCAGCCCGGCGACTTTGGGGTCCGTTCCCGCCTGGGTGATGACGGCCCCGCCGTAGGAATGGCCCACCAGAATTACCGGGCCGTCCTGCCGGGCCAGGGCGCGGTTCACGGCGGCCACGTCGTCGTCCAGCGAGGTCAGCGGATTTTGCACCACGGTGACGTGATACCCGTCTGCGCTCAGCATGCGGTAGACCCCGGCCCAGCCGGAGCCGTCGGCATACGCGCCGTGGACCAGCACGACATTCTTGATCGTCCCGGCGGGTCCGGCCAGGGAGGTGGAGAGCAGGGCGCTGATGGTCAGGGCGGCAAGGCGGGGACGGTTCATGGGAAGACCTCCTGCAAGGTGTGAGGGCGGCATGTCGTGACGGAAGGCGTGTGTTCAGTTCGCCTCAACAACCAGCACCTCCCCGGTTTCCACCGGCCCCAGTCCCTGTTCCGAGAGCCAGGTCAGCACGCGTTCGGCCACATCCCGCCAGCCGTGGTCAATGACCAGCGCGTGCCCGCGGCCCTGGAAGGTTTCCAGATTCGTCACCGCCAGCGAGTCGCGGTACAGCCGGAAAGCCGCCCGCGTCGCCACGTCCGGCGCGGTGTGATCGGCGGTGCCGGAGATCAGCAGCAGCGGCCCCCGCTTGTCGTTGTGGGTGTTGACCTTCGATTCGGCGTGCGGGTTGAAATTGGCGACAGCCACCTCGAACAGCGGGCGGGCCGGGGAGGGGATCGTCCAGCGGTCAAACAGGGCGTCGGATTCACCCTGCTCCAGCGCGTTGCCGAAGCTGAACCTGAACTCCTTGCCCGTCAGCGCCACCGCCCGCGAGATGTTGGCGGGGTTGCCCAGCGCGGGCAGCCCGGAGCGCAGCTCGGCCAGCGGCAGCGGCAGCACCCCCTTGATCTGGGCCGGGTCAATGGCGACGCCCGCGATCCCCACGTCCTCGCCCAGCAGCTTCTCGGCGATCAGCCCGCCGAACGAGTGGCCGATCAGGATAGGCTTGGACGGCAGCGAGGCGGCCAGCGTGCGGAAATGCTCCACCACCGTTTTCAGGCTTTGATTGGCCACCTGTTCGGGATGCGCTCTGGCCTCCTCGACGGTGCCGGGTTCGTCCGGCCAGCCGGGGGCGACCGGTTCGTACCCGCGTGACCGGAAGAGGTCCACCCAGGGCTGCCAGCTGCTGTGGTGCAGCCACAAACCGTGAATAAAGAGGACGGGCGTTCTGGATGCGGTCATACAGGCCTCCTTGCTGAAAGAGAACGGGATCAAGAGAGGGCGGCGAGCGCCTTGAGAATGAACACGGTCACGGTTTCCGGCTGACTCAGAAGAACGGCGTGTGAGGCGGCCACTTCCGCTGAGGTTGCGCCCAGACGTCTGGCAGCGGCGCGCTGGATGTCGGGGTCGATCATCCGGTCCTCGGTGGTGATCAAAGACCACGACGGCAGCGACGTCCAGGCGGGTTCCACGGCCAGCGGTTCGGTGAACGCAGCGGCGACGACGGGGCGCTGGCTGACGGCCAGCACATCCTGGCGTTGACGCGGCAGATCGGCGGCGAACACCTCCCCGAAGCGCGCGGGCTGGATGAGCAGTTGCGTCTCCCCCCCTGCTTCGCCCGGCACAGCCTCCAGGACAGCGGCCAGGAATGATGCTGGAAATGCCGCCAGTGAATCCGCCACGCTCTGTCCGCGTTCTAAGCCGTGGGAGGCGACGAACACCAGGCCGCGCACGTTCCCCGCCTGGCTTCCGGTGTGGGTGATCACCGCCCCGCCGTAGCCGTGGCCCACCAGCAGCACGGGGGCGGCGATCTGGCGCACGATGCGGGTGATGGACTCGCCGTCGTCGTTCAGTCCGCGCAGTGGGTTGGCCGGAACCAGCACGTTCACCGCAGCGCCCTGCAGACGGTTCACGACGGTAGCCCAACTCGCGCCGTCGGTGAAGGCCCCGTGGATCAGCACAGCGGTGGTTTGCGTCACGGAGGTTTACCGCCAGTGGCCCTGCCATGACGCCCTGGTGGCCTGGTGAGCCTCACTCCGGTCTTCGGCCTCTGCCATCCCCTTCCCCCTTTGCACACAAGCGGATGTTTGCTTTCCTGCTCTGCGCCTCTGAAGCGTGCGCTGCGAGGCGTGTCCCCGGCGTGTCCTGCCAACGGCGGCCAGACGCGCCAGATTGGCCCGTCAACCTCCGTCGGCACCCCGGCGTTTCGGTTGCCGCCCGGTGGCGATGGCGAGACGATTCCAGGCGTTGATGTCGATGACCGCCCCCGTGAGCTGGACAATTTCCTGCTCGCTGAACAGGTTCCCAAGCTGCGCGTACAGTGCGTCCGTCCCCTTGTCCGTCGAGATGTGGGTGAGCTGTTCGGCAAATCCCAGTGCGGCCTGCTCGGCGGGCGTGAACAGGTCGGTCTCCCACCACGCTGCCAGCACGTCCAGCCGCTGCTGCAATTCGCCGTCTCGGCGGGCCTCCTCGCAGTGCAGGTTGAGGCAGTAGGCGCAACCGTTGATCTGGGACACCCGGATGTCGATCAGGTGCAGCAGTCGGGGATCAAGGGCCGTTTTGCGCACATAGGTGTGCATGGCCCCCAGGGCCTGGCCGATGCCCGGCTCAATGCGGACGTAGTCGATGGGAATGCCCACCTGACCTCACCTCCTCCCGCTGGTGGCCGGAACAGGGAACACCATAAAGTGCCCGGCAGGCGTGGAAACTTGAGCGGTCTGGTCTGGACGGTTCATGGAGCCTCCTGGCTGAAAGGACGCCTCGGGGCGGCCTCATCTGCCACCATGCGCCAGGGGGCGTGTCCTGGGCGTGTCCGTTGATCACCCCATGCCGAAGGCGAGTTTAGGCTGACAGGTGTACCTCCAGACGCTGGGGAAACTTGAGTTGCAGGGCGCGGCGTACTCGCGGCCCAAGTCACTCTTGCTGCTGTGCCACCTGGCCCTGGAAGGGGCGCGAGACCGCCACCACCTGAGCGCGCTGTTTTTTGGGCAGGCCCACGATCCGCACGGCAGCCTGCGCAGCACCATCCGGCGGCTCAGGCAGGAAGCGCCAGGCAGTCTGGAACAGGAGGGAGAGTTCCTGCGAACTGCCGTGCACTGCGACGCCAGGGACATGCTGACCTGGCTGGACGCCTGTGAACTGGAGCGCGGCATCGGGCTATACACCGGGCCGTTTCTGGCGGGCCTGCGCCGCGCGGACTGGGGCGTGGAGCTGGAGGAGTGGGTATACACGACGCGCGAGTACCTGGCTTCACGCGTCCGCAGCGCTCTGCTGACTCTGGCCGAGGGCCAGGCAGCAACCGGCAGTTTCGGCGCGGCGGCGGATCTGGCTGAACGCGCCCTGGAGCTGGAAGGCGCAGCAGAACCGGAGGCCGAGGAGTTTGGGCGGCTCGACTGCCTGCTCGTTGCCGGACACAGCCCACTGGTGGCCCGGCTGCGCCAGCAGGGCCATGAGCTGGGCCTTGACCTGCATCACTCGGTGGAGGACGCCCGGCGGGCGCTGCTGTCCCACGCCGCCGAATCGGCGGGGGCCAGCCTGGACATTGAGGCCCGGCCCCATCTGCCCTCCCGCATCACAGAGTTCGTGGGCCGGGAAGTGGAACGCGGCGAGATCGTGCGCGCCCTGGCCCGGCCCGAGGTGCGCCTGCTGACCCTGGTCGGCCCCGGTGGGAGCGGCAAGACCCGGCTGGCCCTGGAGGTGGCCCGTGCGCTGCAGGCGCGGCAGGCGGTGGCCTTCGCCTCGCTGGAGGCGGTGGCTGAGCTGCGCGATCTGCCGCGCGCGATTGCACACGCGGCTGGGCTGAACCTGCCCGGCGATCAGCCGCCCCTGCCCGCGCTGCAAGCCTGCCTGCAAGGTCCCCCGCTGCTGATGGTTCTCGACGGTGTCGAACATCTGCTGGAAGGCACAGAACAATTGCAGACGCTGCTGCGGGGCTGTCCCAGTCTGACCCTGCTGCTGACCTCGCGGGAGCGACTGAACCTGGAAGAGGAGTGGGCGCTGACCATCGGCGGGCTGAACCTGCCACCTCCAGGGGCCACCGTGCCGCAGATTAGGGACGCCGAGGCCGTTCAGCTTTTCGTGATGCGGGCCAGGCGGGCCTCACTGGGGTTCAGGCCGGATGAAACGGATTGGCCGGTGGTGGCGCAGATTGCCGCCCTGGTCGACGGTTCTCCGCTGGGCCTGGAGCTGGCCGCCGCCTGGATTCGGCTGTTGCCCCTGGAGGAGATTGCCCGCGAGACCCGCCGCAGTCTGGATTTCCTGCAAACCGAGAGTCCTGGCGTGCCGCAGCGGCACCACAGCGTACGCGCCGTGTTTGAGCAGACCTGGGCGCAGCTCAGCGAGGCGGAACAGACGGTGATGGCGCGGCTCTCGGTCTTTCACGGCGGCTTTACCCGTGAGGCGGCGGGCGAGGTGGCGGGGGCCAGTCTGCCCGTGCTGGCCCGGTTGCTGGACAAGTCCCTGATCCGCGTGATGGGCGCTGGCCGCTACGGTCTACATGCCCTGATCGTGCAGTTTACCCGTGAGCGACTGAGGCAGACCCCCAAAGAGCAGCGCCGCGCCCAGCTCGCCCATGCCGCGTTTTACCGGGCGCAGGTTCAGCAGGCCTACACCGCGTTTCTGAATCTGCGCGACGAACGGCAGTGGATGGACCGGCTCACACTGGAACTCGACAACCTGCGCGCCGTACTGAAGACCTGGCTCGACTGGGGCGAGCCGCAAGAAGTGCTGCGCTGCGTGACCTGGCTGCGGGTCTACTGGGGCCGAACAGGCCGGGCACGCGAGGGACGGTGGTGGCTGTCGCTCGGCCTGGCGGCAGGGCTGGACACGCCCCCGGACGTACGGGAACAGGCGCTCGCCGTTCAGGGCGAACTGGCGATGGACATGGGCGACCACCTCGAAGCCCGGCGGCTCCTTGAAGCCTCTCTGGCGCTGCGCGAACAGCTCGGCCTGCCCTCGCCAATCACCTGGCTGCACCTCGGCAACGTGGCCGTCGGTCTGGGTGAGACGGCAATGGCCCGCCAGTGGTACGAGCAGGCGCGGGCAGGGTTCCAGGCCGCGAACGAGCGGCATGGCCTGGCCTCAAGCCTGAAAAACCTCGGCAGTCTGATGTTGAAGGAGGGTGACCTGGCCGGGGCGCAGGCCGCCTACGAGCAGTCGCTGCGTTACAAACTCGAAATCGGCGGAGAGGTGGACGGCCTGCACAAGAACTTCGGCGATCTCTACCGCCAGCGCGGTGAGTTCGGGGCCGCCCGGAGCTCCTACACCCAGGCACTCAGGGGACTGCTGAACCGTGGCTATCTCCTGCTGATCCCCGGTGTCCTGGAGGGGCTTGGCCGGCTGTCGCTCGACCAGGGCCAGGGGCGCAGGGGCGCCGTGCTGCTGGCCGCCGCCACCATGCTTGAAGAGCACCTGGGGTGCCGCACCTCAGTGGACCTCGGCCATCTCGAAGGGTGCCGGAGGCTGGGATCCAGGGCCGGGTGCCGGCATGCGGACTTCGACGTGGCCTGGGCCACCGGACGAACGATGACCCTGGAGCAGGCGGTGGCCTACAGTCAGGACGAGCGCAGCGTAGACGACTCCTGAGCGTCCGGGGTCCGCAAGGGCCGGCGCCAGCGCTAAGATAGAGCGTGATCCTCCAGACGCTCGGCAAGCTGGAGCTTCGGGGCGGGGTCTGCACACGCTCCAAGTCCCTGCTGCTGCTGAGTTATCTGGCGGTGGAAGGCCGGCAGGAGCGCGCTCACCTCGCCCGGTTGTTTTTCAGGGGAGCGGTCAATCCACTGGGCAGTCTGCGGACCACCCTGCACCGTCTACGCGACGAGGTTCCCGGCGCGGTACAGGTGGACGGCACTCGGCTGCGGGCCACGATCGCCTGCGACGCTCAGCACCTTCTCAGCCGCCTCGATGCAGGCGATCTTTCTGGCGCCACGGCGCTGTACACCGGCGCGTTCCTGGCGGGGGTCCATCTGCCGGACTGGAGTGAACCGCTTGAAAACTGGGTGTACGCGCGCCGTGCCACCATCGCCCGGCGCGTGCGCGGCTCACTCCTGAGGCTGGGCGAGCAGGCGGCGGCGCAGGGCGACTTCAATGCCGGAGCCGATCTGGCCGAGCGGGCCTGCTGGCTCGCAGGTGGCCCTGCGCCCAACATCGAGGAACTGGAGCGCCTGCTGCTGCTGCTGACCGCTGGACAGAGCGTGATGCTGGGCCAACTTCAATCCGACCTAACCGATGACCCTCACTGGTCAGTTGCGGAGGCCCAGCGGGCGCTCAGCGCCTCTCTTCCGGTGCAGGCGCGAACGGCAGCGCTGCCCCGGCTCCGCACCGCAGGGCCACTGGAGGCCGGGGATCTGGTGCTGGGCACCACTGGATTTCTCAACCACGCGGTGGTGCCTGCGGCCCTGCGGCGTTACGCCGAACGGTATCCGCTGGCCCGGCTCACCTTCAAGGAGCTCTTCAGCAGCGCTCAGCTTCAGGCGTTGACCGATGGCACGCTGGATGTGGGTTTCGTGACTCTGCCCATCGAGGGCGATCAGATCGCCTGGGAGCAGCTGTGGCGGGAGGCCTACGTCGCTCTGCTCCCCGCCAAGCATCCCCTGGCCCGTCTCCGCGAGGTGCCGCTGAGGGCCCTGGACGGCGAGGTGATGGTCATCCATCCGCGTCAGGTCCATCCACCGCTGTATGACCATGTGCTCAAGCTGCTCAAGCACAACGGCGTCGTCCCGCCACAACTGCTGGAGGGGGCTGGGCCCCAGACGCGCAACCAGTTCGTGGCCGGCGGCTTCGGCTACACCCTGGCGCTGCCCTCGTGGCCCGCCGAGCTGCCTGGACTGGTGCGGCGGCCCATCCGCTACGCCGCCCACCAGCGGCCGATGGTCATGGACGGCGCAGTCGCCTGGCACCGAACCCGTGTGTCCGCACCCGCGTCGGCGTTTATTGACATTGTTCTGGCGCTGCGCACTCAGGGCGCGGGCAGAGGTTGACCTGCGAGAGCAACTGCGGCCCGATCCAACGGAGGAAGGGTGGTCAGGGCAGACTGGGCGTAGGGCTCGATGTCCTAGACCCTGACACGGCCCAGAAGTCCACGAGCCTAAAATAGATCATGTACCTGCGAACCCTGGGGGGGCTGGCGTTGCAGGGGACGGCATACTCACGGCCCAAATCCCTGGTGCTGCTCGCCTACCTGGGGCTGGAAGGCGAGCGTGCTCGCCACTTTCTGAGCGAAGTTTTTTTTGGTCGGGCCGCCGATCCCCTGGGCAGCCTGCGCACCACCGTGCGTCGGCTGCGGCAGGAAGCGCCTGGTGCCCTGGAGACAGACGGTGATCGCCTGCGGGCCAGCGTGATCTGCGACGCCTCTCACATGCTGTCGCATCTGGACGCGGGCGAGCTGGAGGCCAGCGTAGAGCTGTACACCGGGCCGTTCCTGGCAGGCGTTCACCTGCCGGATGCGGGTGTGCAACTGGAGGACTGGATCTTCGCGACGCGCGAGTTTCTCGCCGCGCAGGTGCGTGGAGCGCTGCTGACGTTGGCCGAACGTGCGGCGGCGCGGGGCGATTTTGCGGCGGGCGCAACGCTGGCTGAACGTGCCTGCTGGCTGCCCGGCGCGGCAGACCCGGAACCAGAACAGTTCACGCGGCTGCTGACCGTGCTGATGGCCGGACAGAGTCCACTGTTCGGGCGGCTGCGTCAGCAGGCCCGCGACTATGAGATCGGGTTGACGTTGACGCCAGACGAGGCGCGGCAGGCTCTGTTCAAGTGGCAACCTCAGGCGGCCCGACTGCGTCCGGGCCTGCCCCTGCGCGGCACATCGTTCGTGGGACGCGAGGAAGAGCGCGCCGAGCTTCTGCGGTCACTGGCCCGGCCCGAAGTGCGCCTGTTGACGCTGGTGGGGCCCGGCGGGATCGGCAAGACCCGGCTGGCACTTGAGGTGGCGCAGGCCGCCCAGCAGCAGGGAGAGGCGGTCTTCATCTCGCTAGAGGCCGCCGTTTCTCTGGGTCCATTGCCGGGAGCCATCGCCGACGCCCTGGGATTGACCTTGCCCGCCGAGCAGCCGCCCTTCAAGGCGCTGCTCTCGGCACTGGGCACACGACCCATTCTGCTGGTTCTGGACAGCGCCGAACACCTGCTGGTGGGCGCGCCGTACCTGACGACTTTGCTGCTGGCGTGTCCTGGGGTCAGGCTGCTGGTCACCTCTCGTGAACGGTTGGGTCTGGAGGACGAATGGGCGCTGACCCTCGGCGGGCTGGGCCTGCCTGCGGCTGGTGCGTCATTTGAGGCGGCAATTGAGGCAGAGGCCATCCACCTGTTCGCGCAGCGGGCCAAACGTGCCCGCTTGAGCTTCGATCTGACCACGGACGATCTGCCGCCGGTGAGCCGCATCGGGGAACTCGTCGGCGGCTCTCCCCTTGGGCTGGAGTTGGCTGCCGCCTGGGTGAAACTGATGTCACCCGCCGAAATCGCTGAGGAGATCGGGCGCAGTCTGAACTTTCTGGAAGCGGCAGGGGGTGATTTCCCTGCCCGGCACCACAGCGTGCGGGCCGTGTTCGAGCAGACCTGGGCGCGACTGACCTCCGCCGAGGCGCAGGTTTTCGCCCGGTTGTCGGTGTTTCGCGGCGGCTTTACCCGCGAGGCCGCGGGCGCGGTGGCTGGAGCCAGCCTGCCGCTGCTGGCAGCCCTGGTCGACAAATCGTTGATCCGGGTGGTCGAGCACGGCCGCTTCGACATTCACGCCCTGCTCCAGCAGTTTGCCCGTGAGCGGCTGGCGGGGCAGGCTCAGGACGAACAGCAGGTGCTGGACGTGCATGGGGCGTACTTTTTGAACCTGTGCCAGAGCTTCGCCGAGGCCATCAGGCACAACCAGGAGGAAAAGCGCTGGCTGGAGCGTATGGATCAGGACATCGAAAATGTCCGTGCGGCGCTGGACGTGTGGCTGGAGCGTGGACAGGCAGAAATGGCGCTCAGGTGCAGCCTGGCCCTGCGTAATTTCTGGGCGAGGACGGGGCGGACGCGGGAGGCACGGACATGGTTCGCACTGGGAATGGCGCATCAGGTGGTGACTCAGCGGACCCTGGAGGCCACGCTCCTCTGCGACGGCGAAATGGCCATGCACATGCATGACTACGCTGTGGCCAGGGCGCAACTCCAGATGTCCTTGTCACTCACCGAATCCCGTGCGGGAACGTCTCCTCTCACCGTCTTGCTGCTGGGTTCGGTGCATCACTCCCTGGGCGAGTTGGACGCGTCCTCCCTTCACTATGAGCGGGCGCTGCGCGACTTCCATGCCGCTGGCGTCCAGGTAGGTGTCGCGGCCAGCCTGAACAATCTCGGTACGGTTCAGATGGCTCGGGGGGATCTGCAGGCCGCACTGAAGACTTTTGAGGAGGCCCTACAGGTCAAGCGTGAGGTGGGGGGGGACTTCGATTCTGTCCTCAACAATCTCGGTCAGCTCAATCGGCGGCTTGGACGCCCTGAAGCGGCGGCGATGTACTTCCGACAGACCTTACAGGGATTGACCAGCCGTGGGTTCTACAACCACGTTCCGGAGGCGCTTGAGGGGCTGGGACTGACCACGTCTGAACTGGGTGATCCGCGCCGCGCCGCTGTTCTGCTGGGTGCGGGTGAAGCCCAGCGTGAGGCGCTGAACACGAACTTGACCTCCGAGGAATGGGACAGGTTGACGCACGAACTGGCCCCCATCCGCTGTGCCCTGCACGAGCGCGAGTTCGCCGACGCCTGGAACGAGGGCCGCGCCATGACGCTGGAGCAGGCGACGGCATACGCGCTGGAAACTCAGCCCTGATCGGAGCTTGAGCAAACTCTCCCTCCACTGGCCCGGCAGTCGGACACGGCCAGGACACGGGGCCAGTGTAAATCTCTGTGCAGCGCTGACCACTTGGGGTCAGGAGCGTGACCACTGGCCCGTTGTATGGGCCACCTTTCTGGAGGTCAAGATGAACATTTCGCCAGCTCTGCCTGCCCGTCCCTGCCACGCCGTGAGTTGGCGGCCATGAGGGGCCGCTGTCTCCCCTCTCCGGAAACATGGAGGCTGCGAACCGGGCTGTCGGAGGATCTGCACCTCGTTGCCCATATCCAGGCCGAGGCGTTCCTGAGCCTGGATGTCATCGGTGACGCGGCCCAGCAGCTTTCGGCGCTGTGCGAACCCGGCGCGAAACTGTTTGTGCTGGAAGAAACGCACCGCTCGCCCATCGCTTTCGCGACTCTACGCCCTGCGGCACAGGGAACCGGCGCCGCAGTTGCACTCGTGGCCCTGATCCCACTGACACCCGGTGCGTTCGTCCAGGTGGCTTCCCGGCTCCTGCGCGCCGTGGAGGAAGCCCAGCAGCATGCGGTTGGTGGTCGCCTGGAGCTGTCTTTTCCCGATCTGCTGCCGGGGGATAACCGGGGCAACAGCGCTGACCTGCCCGCGACTGAACCCGGCACCGAACTGCGTGAGGCGGATCTGGACGAGGCACTGGAGGAGACCTTTCCTGCCAGCGATCCGTTGCCGTACTGGCCCGGCGCGTCCACGGCGGCGCGGCCCGCATTGTCCTGAGCGCGCGATGACGGCCATGACGATCCCAGACCACAGCGGGCCGTGCGACACGGCGTTGGAGGGTTTGCGCTGTGTGGCCACTGACTTGAAGCACGTCCAGATCAGACCCTACGCCTACGGCGAGGAGGGCGTTTTCCACTGGGGCGTCCTGATCGGGCAACTTTACCGGAGCAGTGTGGTGGGCCTCGCCTGCTCACCAGCGGTGCGGGACGCCTTGATCCAGCGAGGACTGGTTCGCCCGCACCACGACAATCCGGCCGCGCCGTGGATCGTCCTGACCCTCGATTCCCCCGCCGATCTCGCCCTGGCGACAAGACTGCTGCGGGTAGCGTGGCAGTACAGGACAGGTCAACGTCAGCGAGCAGTCAGTTCGAACATGGAACCGCCTCTCTCCACTCAGTTTGAGCTCCACATTCAAGGAGAACGCAGATGACCCAGCCTACCCCTCTTAAGGTTCTCGGCGTCGCGGGCAGCCTGCGCCGTGCCTCGTACAACCGCGCCCTGCTGGCCGCCGCGCAGAAGCTATGCCCCGATGGTGTGACGCTGGACGTCTTTGACCTTGCTCCGCTCCCGCTGTATGACCAAGACCTCGACACAGACGCTGCCCCGCATGCGGTCCAAGCGTTCCGGGACGCGCTGTGGGCCGCCGACGCCATGCTCATTGCCACACCCGAATACAACCACGGCATTCCCGGGGTACTCAAAAACGCGCTGGACTGGGCGTCACGCCCGCCTCAGCACCAGCCGCTGAAGGGGCTGCCAGTGGCGATCATGGGGGCCACGCCGTCCATGTGGGGAACGGCCCGCGCACAGGCGCAACTCCGGCAGGTGCTGGTGTTTCCGAGTGCCGTGGTGATGCCTCAGCCCGAAGTGCTCGTTGCCAACGCCACTGGCAAGTTCGATGCTGAGGGCAGACTGGTCGATGACGCCACCCGATCTTTTGTCCACGGCCTGATGGTGGCGCTGGCCGCCTGGACACACCAGGTAGTCCAGCCCAAAGCGCCCGCTGCGCAAACCACAGTAACAACCACCTGAGCCTTTTTGGTGACTGCCGCCCCGTGCCGCCACTGAAGGGTGCCTATGTCCGCAGCCACCAGACCAGTCGTTTCATTCTTACGGCCCCTCTCCACGCCTATCGGTCTGACCGCCGAGGGCGTTTCTCAGACCATGGCGGCGCTCAACGCGCTGGCCGCCGATGCCGTGAGGTGACACTTCACGCCCAAGAATGACCGCTGGCACCTGTCGGGACCGCACTTTCGTGACTATCACCTGATGCTCGACGAGCAGGCTGAGGACGCCCTCGGTCACGCTCCTGGGCTTGATGGGGCGGTCTCCCTGACCATCCAGGATCTCGTTCACCAATGATTCGCCGTTCCGGAGAATCACCAGCGTACTGCTGGTGGCGTCACACGCCGCTTGAACAAGGGCGTTCAGACGGGGCTGCAGGATGGTCATGACTCCAAAGTCACCGGGAGTAGGACTGGAGGCGAGATCAGATGAGTTATACGGATTCCGTTTAAACAGGTATACCCGAGGCATCAGAAAAGTCACTTTTCAACACACTGCTCAAGACTTCTGGAGCATCTACTGGCGCAGTACCTGCGCCCTCGAACGCCGCCGGAGTCAGCTTCTGGCTTTCCTGGCTGAGGGGAAAAGCAACCAGGAGGCACTCACGCTCACCCGTTACTCCTACCAGGGGGCGGACAAGATCATCGACGCGTACCACGCAGGTGGGCTTGCGAGTCTGAACGATCAGCGGCATCACAACCGCGGTGCGCCCACCTTGCTGAGCGACGCCCAGTTGTTGTTGCTGGCGCGGACCATTCTAGACACCGCCCTCGGCGGTGTCTGGAATGGTCCGCGCATTCAGGCCTGGGTGAAACAGGAGCTGGGTCAGGACGTACATCTGAGCCGCTGTTACGAGTTTCTGGACGCGGTGGGGTACAGCCGTCAGATTCCCCGGCCTCGACATGTCGAGGCCGATCCCATCGCCCAGGAAGAGTTCAAAAAAAAGTCCTCCCAGAAGCAGTCCGAGCAACTCACACGCGTGCTGAAGGAACTGGACGAGCGGTAGAAGTCTGGTGCATGGACGAACATCGTCTGGGACTGAAGCCCATTGTCGGCAAGATGTGGGCTGAGCGAGGCAAAGCACCAACGGTAGCGGTGGAACACCGCTACGCCTGGCTGTACGTGTACGCTTTTGTCTGTCCGCAGACGGGCGAAAGCCAATATTGGTTGGTGCCGAGCGTGGACACGCTCGCTTTTCAGGCGGTGCTCGACCGCTTTGCCCGTGATACCGGCGCGGGGCAGCGCCGGGAGATCGTACTGGTTCTGGACGGGGCGGGGTGGCACTGTGGCCCGCAGCTGACTTGTCCTGAAGGCCTCCATCCGGTTTTCCTGCCCCCGTACTCCCCAGAGTTGCAACCGGCCGAACGCTTATGGGCGCTCACCGATATGCCCCTGAGAAACTGCCATTTCCCCGCTCTGGATGCCCTAACCGAGCGGCTCGCGGCCCAGTGTCGGTGGCTGGAGGGTTAGAGGGAACGGGTGAGTACCCTCACCCTCTTCCATTGGTGGCCTCGCATAACCAATTAATCGGAATCCGTATCATACGGATTCCGCTTAATTCCTTAACCCATCGGGAAAGCACCGCTGGGTTCATCCATACGGGGAACCCGTCTTTTTTCCTCCTCGCGTCCGCTCGGATTTCATCGTTTTTGCAAACGATTCAATCGGAATCCGTATCAGACGGCCTGCGCCTGAGCGGCTGCCCTGGGAGACCCGCGTGTCCGAGTGATCACGGTCCAGCCCACCTGACGAAGCTGCGCGGTGGAGTCCGCCATGAGCGCCTGACGGCTGAGCGGTGGGGCTTTGCTTCCTCTTGTCGTCACCTCTCCAGGTGTCTGGGTTGAAGCGGAAACAGGAAACGAACGGGGCGCTTGCGCTACCCGGCCTAGTTCTGGTGGGGGGTAAGCCGTTGCAGAACCTGGTTCAGCCCGCCCTCCACCTCCCTGAACATCCCAGCCTGCTCCAGCACGCCAAGGAACTGTTCGTTTAAACCGCCTGGCGTCTGGTGTTCGTGGGAAAGCGCCCCAAAGTCCACCGCCGCCGCTGTCTGGAGGGGAGTCAGCACCCCTGCGAAGACTGCCGCCACGTAACGCGAGGCCAGGGGCGCAGACACGCCTTTTGTGGCCAGCCATGCCGAGATGGTTGCCATGTACTTCAACATGGCAGCCACGGTCGCTGTAGACGCGGACAGGGCCTCAAAGGTTCGCTCGTCGGGAACCTCAATGACGGTGCCCAAGCGACCGAACAGGGTGACGGCCGCAGGAGAAGATGGGAACAGTGGCGTCACGCCTTCTCCAAGCTCCACGGCAGGCAGTGGAATGCTCCGGGCGAGGTCAGTGACTGGCGTCATCAGGTCAGCAAGGCCACGGACCGTGAACCCGGCCATTACACTGATGACGGTCAGCTCTGGACGGAAGGTCAGGGCGCTGAGGGCCGCCTGGGCCTCCTGTGGGCGCAGGCAGAGCAACAGCACGGACGCGCCGTCGACGACGTGCTGGTTGCTCTCAGCCACCCGAACAGTGGGGAACTGTTGGGCCAGTTCAGCGGCAAGCTGGGCGTTGCGGGGGGAGAGCAGCACGGCAGGGGGCGAGGCCGACTGGTCCGTCCGGCAGAGTCCCCGCACGATGGCCGCCGAGATGGCACCGACGCCGATGATCCCATAGACGGTCATGATGCTGAGGTCCAGAAATCCCAGACCTCACAGCACGGACTGTGGAGACTCGTAGGTTGAACCCTCAAGCCCACGGCGGCCGGCTTTAACTCTGGGGGCATACCGGGCATCTTAACCCACCCTGTCAGAGGGCCTGGCACAGTGCCAAAATGACAGGAACCCAATGGATCAGTGGACGTTACCGAAACGCGAGGAGACACAGACCCGAGCGGCTACTCCACCACCAGATTCTCAAAGACGCCGTCGAGGATCTCCTGAACAAATGCGCCCGTCACGCCCGCCTTTTCCCCAAATTGTCCCGTCACCCGGATGCTGGGGGCCTGCGCCACCCGGAAGATGACTTCGGTCTCCTCGCCGTATCGGTCCTGCACGCCCCGCTCCACTTCTGGACGCAGCGCCGCGATCACCCGCTGCGGGTCCGGCCCCGGCTCTTTCACGGGTCTGCCCTTCTCGTAACGAATCTTCTCCGGAAAGACCAGTCGAATCTCGATCTGGCGCGTATAGCCCGGGGCTTCTGAATCGCGATGCTGGGTGTGGGTCATGCCTTGAGTCACCTCGGAGATATCTTGACACGAGACAAGGAAATGGTGCAAGCTGTCACCATCCATTTGATCCCCAGCAAGATCCGAGGTAAACCCCCATGCCCCCAGACCTGACCCGCACCCGCACCGCCATCCTGAACGCCGTCCTCCAGCTCGGGGTGAACGCCACCTTGAGCGCGGTTGCCGCGCAGGTGGGTGTGACCAAGCAGGCAGTCAGTTTTCAGGCGGGCATCTTGAGAGGTCTGGGCTACCTGGAACCGAGTGCGGAGCGCTACGCTCCGCTGATCCCCACAGACCGCGCCAGGGTGGCCCTGGGCCACGGCCTGCCCATCTACGGTTCGATTGCGGCGGGACCTCCAGCCCTGGCGGACCAGTCCCCCGACGACTACACCCCCAGCCTGGAAAGGCTGCTGGACATGCGCAGCGGCGATTTCCTGTTGCGGGTGCGCGGGGAGAGCATGACAGGCGTCGGCGTCCTTGACGGCGACTACGTGATCGTGCGGCCCACCACGGAGGTTCACGACGGCGAGGTGGCCGTCGTGCTGGTGCCCGGCGAAGGGACGGCCACCTTAAAGCGGCTGTACCACTTCCATGATCAGATCGTGCTGATGTCGGAGAACCCGGACATTCCCCGCATGACGTTCCCGGCCGAGCAGGTGCAGGTCCAGGGCAAGATGGTGGGCCGGGTGGGGGTGGGCGTGCCGCGGGTCAGCGCCCGCTGGGTCTAGGACGATGCCCCTGGCCTGCGTGACGCTCTCACCCTGGCCGCTGATTCTGCTGGGCCGCCAGCATCCTGGCGTGCCCGTCGCGGTGCTGAGCGAGTCCAGACGTGTGCTGTACGCCTGCCCGGAGGCTGGAGCAGCAGGCGTACAACCGGGGATGCGCGATGTTGCTGCGCTGAGCCGCTGCCCGGACCTTCACGCTGAGGTCATCACTGCGCCATCAGCAGTCGCAGCCTGGGCCGAACTGCTTGAAACGCTGTACGGCAGATATTCAGACCGGGTAGAGGGACAAGTCCCGGGAACCGTCTTCGTGAAAATTAGCGCCCCAGCGGCCAGGGAACTGGCCGCCGCATTGAACGCCCCGGTGGGGCTGGCCGACAGTCTGGAAGTCGCTCACCTGGCGGCTTTGCGTGCCCGGCCAGGCGAGGTTCGGGAGGTGGGCAGCGCCGAAAAAGCTTTCCTCGCGTTGACCACCACTGCCCATCTGGAAGTGATCGGCCTGACCCCGGTGCACATCGAGGGCCTGGCCTTCCTGGGGGTGTGCGGCCTCGCGGACCTGATGAAGTGGAGCGCGGCGCAGCGCGAGGCCTTTCTGGGTGTGGATGTGGGCAAGCGGGTCAACCGCTTCTTGAAAGGCGAGCGCACGAAGATGATTCAGAAGTACATACCCGGACGAGTGATCGGGGCGCGCATGGACCTGGATGCGCCACTGAACGAACCTGCCGAAGCCGAGGTGGTGCTGGGCGAACTGCTCCCCCCAATCCTGGCCGAGTTGCGGGGCCGCGCCGCCGCTTACCTGACCGTCCAGGCCGACACGCTGGGCGGACAACTGACCGCCACCCGCAAACTCAAAGGCAGTCCAGATCCAGCGGGTCTGGTGCGAATTGCAGGCCTCGCCTTGAGCGATACGGGCGCACTGCCGTTGGGCGTGGAGGCGCTGACCATTCAGCTTTCCGGCACTCGGCAACCGGGCCGGATGGTGGGGCTATGGGCCTCCCTGGCCGAGCTGGAAGTCACGAAAGACGTCCTGGACCGCTTTCCCGAGGCACTCGTCAAGGTGCAGTGGCTGGATCCCTACGCTTACGTCACCGACGCCCGCTATCAATGGGTGGACTGGCTGACGGGCATGGTGCGGCCCTGCGCCATGACGCCCCGGCAGCACTGGAAACCTGCGCTCACCCGGACCCAGGCCCACCAGAAGGCGGTGGAGCGCACGCTGGCCTTCTTCGAGGGTGTCAGTCCATGAAAGCGGTGCAGCAGCCGGTCACGGTCAGTCTGACGCCTGCGGGCACGCCGGGGCGGTTGGTCTGGGCGGGGCAGGCTTACGCGATTCAAGGTGTGCTGGACCAGTGGCGCTACGGCGGGCGCTGGTGGTTGGGAGAAGTGCCCAGGGACTGCTATCTGGTGCAAGCAGGTGAATTGGTGGCCGAGATCCATCATGAAGCGGGCCCAGATCGTTGGTGGCTGGCGCGGGTTCAGGACTGAGGATGAACCGCCTCTTGCCCGCGCTGCTGACGTGTCAGAGCTACTTCTCGGAAGGCCGCAGCACAGTAAGTCCACGCAGAATGGTCCGCCTGGCGAAAGAGCGTGGCTACAGCGCGGTGGGCCTGACCGACTGGTGCAGCGTGGCCGGGGCAGTGGAACTGTGCGAGGCGGCGGGCGAAGCACAGCTCAAAGCGGTCGTTGGCGTGACGCTGCCCGTCTCGTTTCCCACGCCGCCCAGATCGAAAGAACCGCACGAGGTCTTCCCACTGGTGTTGCTTGCCAAAGACCGCACGGGCTACGCCCTGCTGTGCGAGCTGATCACCCAGCTTCACCTGCAGCACCCCGATGGCCTGCCTCTGGAATGCATGCAGGAGGCTGCCCGCCGGGGCGATCATCTGGTCTGCCTGACGGCAGGTCGGGCGGGCTTTCCCACCGCTCTGGGTGAGAGAAGGGAACTTGCCCGGGCCGCTTCGCTTCTGCGAATCCTGCGTCAGTCGTTCCCCTTCGACCTGTATGTGCAACTGTTCCACGGCGCAGCCCCCAACGAGCGCCGCCGCCTGGAGTATCTGCGCGGGCTGGCGCGAGACCTGGAACTGCCCACCGTGGCTGCCCCCGAGATCAACATGGGCGGCCAGGATGAATACCCGCTGCTGGACGCCCTGACCTGCGCCCGACTGGGCATTGACGTGCAGACCCCGCACGCTGAGCGCCCCCGCAATGACGCCCGCCACGTCAGCACACCGGAGGACTGGGGCGCACTGCTGCCGTTTCCCGATGCCCTGCTGAACGCTCAAAAGCTGGCCGACGTCTCCACCCTGAATCTGCATCCCGAACAGCTGCACGCCCCAGAGCCGAAGCTCCGGATGCTCCAGACCCCGCAGGAGGCGCTGGAGGAGCGTGCTTTCGCGGCTCTTCCGCTGCGCTATTCGTCTGACGTTAGACCAGTCGCCCAGACTCGCCTGCAGCAGGAACTCGCCACGGTGCGAACGCTGGAGATGGCTGGATTCTTTCTCACCGCCGCCGAAGTGACCGACTATTGCCGCGAACATGGGATTCTCGCGGCTGGGCGCGGATCGGCGGCAGGCAGCGTCCTGTGTTATCTGCTGGGCATTACCCTCTCCGACCCCATCCGGCACAATCTGCTGTTCGAGCGTTTCCTGCACACCGGGCGCGTGTCCATGCCCGACGTGGACATCGACATTGCTTCCAGCCGTAGAGATCAGGTGCTGAGCTGGGTGGAAGCCCGCTGGGGGGGTGAGGGCACTGGGGAAGCGATGGTGGCCAACAAGGTCACCTACCGGCTGCCCAGCGCCGTGCAGGACCTGGGCCGCGCTCTGGGTCTGCCGCCGGAGCTGCGGGACCGCCTGAACCGCGCCCTGGGCCGCGATTACCGCCATATCCGCCCCCACCGCGCCAGGGAGGCGGACGTGGTGTTCGCGGAGGTGCTGGGCGAGGCTCCCGTCAAAGACGCTTTGCTGTCGTTGCTGGAGAAGATCGAGCCAGGGTTCGTCCGACATCTGGCCCCCCACTCTGGTGGCGTGGTCCTGAGCGCGTCACCTCTCACGCACTACTCGCCCGTGACGCGCAGTTCAGGGGGCATTCGCATGCTGACCTTCGACAAGGACGACGTCGAGCGGCTCGGCCTGATCAAGCTGGACCTGCTTGGTTTGCGGATGCTGGCGGCCCTGGAACGGGCCAGAGAGGAAGCTATGCGCTTGACCGGTGAATGGGTGGAGTACGGTGACCTGCCGGATGATCCGGCCGTCTGGGAGCGGATTGCCAGCGGGGACACCCTCGCCATCTTCCAGATCGAGTCTCCAGCCCAGGTGCAGATGACGGCCCGGTTGCAGCCCAGGAACATGACCCAGCTCGCCCATCAGATCGCGCTGGTCAGGCCGGGGCCGATCCAGTCCGGCACTGTCCACCCCTATGTCCGGCGGGCCAGGGGCGAGGAACCCGTGCCAGACCTGCCCGGACCATTGAGGACCATCCTTGCCCCCACCCACGGCACGCTGATGTTCCAGGAGCAGATTCTGCGCATCGCCGTGCATTACGCCGGTTATTCCTGGCCGGAGGCCGACCGGTTCCGTGGCCGGCTGAGCAAGACCGAGGACGCCGCAGAATTGGAAGAATTGAAGAACAGCTTTACCGCCGGAGCGGCCCTGACCACCGGGGCCTTTCCCTGGGAAGCCGAGGAGATGTTCGCCACCTGCGCTGCGTTTCGTGGCTACGGTTTTGCGGAGTCGCATGCCCACGCCTTCGCCCAGCACGCCTATGCCAGCGCGTGGATGCGCCACCACCACCCGGCGGCGTACCTGGCGGCGTTTCTGACCGAGGCCCCTGGCCTGTGGCCGCCCTCTACCGTCAGCCATGAGGCCCGGCGCTGGGGCGTCTCCCTGCGCGGCGTGTGCATCAACCGTTCAGGCATGTCGTACCGGGCCGAGAACACGCGCACCGTCCGGTTGCCCCTGTCCGTCGTGGAGGGCGTCAGTGAGACGGCGGCGCGGCGGATCGTGCAGGAACGACTGACCGGGGGCAAGTACAAAAACGTCGAGGATGTCTATGACCGGGTAGAGCTGGGGCGCGGCGCCCTGGACACCCTGGCGAAAGCCGGAGCGTTTGACGCGCTCGACCCCCGGCAGAACCGTCGTGAGGCCTCCTATGTGCTGCACACCATCGCCAATGCCCGCAAACCGGGCACGCTCGGCCTGCTGAGCCCCCAGACCGAACCGCCTGAGTTGCCCGTCCTCTCACCGAACCAGCAGCTGTCCCTCGATCTGGAGACGAAAGGGCTGTCCGAGTCGGGGCGGCACCCGCTGGATGCCCACCGCGCCCGGCTGCGCGACCTGGGCTGTGTGCCGCTTTCCGGGCTGCGCCACGGTCAGGGGGTGTGGACGGCGGGCCTGATCGTGATCCGTCAGCGGCCACCAACCGCCAGGGGGTTTGCTTTTTTCGTGCTTGAAGATGCCTCTGCTCGTATTCAGGCGGTCATCTCCCCTGCCCTGTGGGAAGCGCACCGCGCCCTGCTGCGCGACGCCCGCGCCTTGATCGTTCAAGGGGAAGCCGCAGTTCACGGCCGGGCGGTTACCCTTAAAGTTCAGCGCCTGAGCGAACTGCCGCTTGGAAGCTGGGCCAGTGCGGCGGATTGACGGTGTCATCCGTTGTCCCGTCATTCCTTTACCCCCTGCTCAGCAGCGGTGCGTCCCGGTACAGCTAGGCTCAGCGTATGGCTCTCGTTGACACACTGGCCCTGGGTGCCATCGCGCTCTACCAGCGCTGGCTCTCGCCCCATAAAGGCTTTCGCTGCGCCCATGCGGCCCTGTACGGTGGGGTGTCCTGCTCCGCCGCCATTGCCCAGACCATCCGCGATGAGGGGCTGAACCTGTCCAGCGTCACGTCGCGTCTTGCCGCGTGTCGCCAAGCCTACGGCCACCTTCAGGTCACGGGTGCCCGCGTGCGGGGCGTGTGTTGTTGTGGCCCCCTGCCCATCCCCTTCCGCTGCGGCTGAAGCGCATTCCTCCGGAGGTTCCGATGTCCGAGACCAACCATTCTGATCCGTCCGTCCCAGGGCCCATGCCTGCCCAGCAGCGCCGCGCCCACCTGCTCCGGCTGGGCGCCGTGGGTCTGGTCGGAGCCGTCACCGTGACCCTGCTCAACGAAACGGTGCGGCGGACACTGCCCCACGCGCCGCGCATCGAGGTGATCGGCGAGCGTGCCCTGGCCGGATCGCTGGACGCCGTGGGCGTGAATCCACCTCACGGCGCGGCCCTGTACCGCTGGACGCTGCTGGGCGATCTGGTGTCCAACACGCTGTATTTCGGCCTGGTGGGCTTGGGAACACGGCAGGGGGCGTGGACACGCGGCGGGGCGCTGGGCCTGGCGGCAGGCGTGGGGGCGGTGGCGCTGCCCCGGCCTCTGGGTCTGGGCCGGCAACCGGGGGCAAGGTCCCCCATGACACCGCTGCTGACGGCGGGCTGGTATCTGGCCGGAGGCCTGGCCGCCGCCGCGATTGCACGCCGCTGGCCACCGGCGCCCGCAGCTGAGGATGGGCACGTGGGACAGTCTGCCAAGTCGCAGTCCTGACACGCCAGAATTGCTGCGCCGATCCCTGCAAGCCATCGGCGCATGAGGCGGCGGCGGGTTGACGTCAGGCCCACACCCCTGACCGCGTGATGGCCCATCTCCGGCAGGATGATTTACCAGCAAGGCGGCGATGCGACTGGCCCGCCGGCTGATGCCGCCCTGCCTGGACTTTGAGCTGTGCTGCAATTCCCCCAAGAATTGCCAGCACACGCAGTTTGGACACGCACAGTCCTGAAGACCAGCGCGGTGGCACTGCTGCGGCTTCATGCCCTGACGCCGTGCCTGCCGGACAAGGTACGTCGTTTGCGTGATCTGGAGACCTGCTCAGGACGCTGATGGGCTCCAGACCCGCCTCTGGGTCCACAGACCGTGCACTGGTCTGCACCTACATCTTGCGATTCATGACGCTCTAACCATGCTGCCAGTGCACTGTCCAGGACGGGCAGAATCCCTTTCCGCAGCCGGTTCATTCAGGGATGATCGATGCCGGGAGGCGGCTGTTCATACCGGTATGAACACTTTGCGCGCTACCATGCAGGCAGATGAAAACTGCAACCCTCTTTAACCACGCCGGTGGCGCTGGGAAGACCAGCATCACCTTGAATGCGGGGTATGAGCTGGCCCGTTCAGGTCTGCGCGTGTTACTGATCGATCTGGATCCTCAGGCCAACCTGACCACCTGGCTGGGCGTCGAGGACGCTGAACTCAGTGAAACGGTGCATCCCGTCGCCACCGAAGGACGCCCGCTTCCCCAGCCCCGCCGCGTGCACGGGCTGGACCTGATTCCATCGCGGGTGGACCTGGCGCTGGCCGAAGCCATCATGCCTGGGCGGATTGCGGCCGAACTTTCCCTTCACCAGGTTCTTCAGCCGCTGCACGAACGCTACGACGTCGTGCTGATCGACAGCCCGCCCAGTGTCGGGAAGCTGGCGGCCCTGGGCGCGCTGGCCTCGGACACCCTGATCGTGCCCATTCCCACCCGCAACAAGGGGATTGACGCCCTCCCCGGGCTGAGCGCGGTCATGAACATGTATCACGGTCTGCGGCCCAACCTGCACGTGGCCCTGTACGTGCCCACCATGTACGACGCCCGGCGCGGCCACGACCGGGACATGCTCGAATTGATTCGCAGCCGGCTCTCACCGGTCGCTGACCCCCTGCCGCAACGTGAATCGATCTGGATGGACAGCGGCCTCGCCGGGGTGCCCGTCAGCGCCTTTGCCCCCAGCAGCAAGGTGGCCGACGATGTTCGGCAGCTGACCCGGCAGATCGCCGGGGTGCTTGGGCTGCCCTATCCGGAGCCCACGGCATGAGCCGCGCCAAACGAGATGTCAGCAAACTCGCCGGTCTGCTCACGGTGGCGGCCGAGGCTGGCCGCTCCGTCGCCCAGGAGGTCACGTCGCTGCCGGTCACGGCGCTCAGTCCCGGCGTCGGCCAGCCCAGGCGCGCCTTCGACCCGGCAAAACTTGAACAACTGACCATCAGCGTCCGTGAGCGAGGGGTGCTGCAGCCCCTGCTGGTGCGGCCGGTCGGCGAGCGCTACGAGATCGTGGCGGGCGAACGGCGCTGGCGCGCCGCGCAACAGGCCGGTCTGCAGGAGGTCCCGGTGCTGGTCCGGACCCTCACGGCGGAAGAAGCCCAGCAATTGGCGCTGATCGAGAACCTTCAGCGTGAGGACCTCAATGCCGTCGATGAGGTGGACGCCAAGCTCGCGCTGGTGGCGCTGGCCCTGGGCGTCACCCCCGAGGGGGCCCGCACACGGCTGCTGCAGATGCTGCGCGAACCGCCGGGTGAGGACCATGCACAGATCGAGGACCTTTTTCAGGTGCTTGGCGAAACCTGGACCTACTTCGCCAAGAACAAGCTCAGGATCCTCAACTGGCCTGCGGCCATTCTCACCGCGGTCCGGGCCGGTCTCCCCTTCACGGTCGCTGGCGTCATCGTCACGGCCCCACCTCAGGCACAGCCTGGGCTGCTCGAACAGGCGAAGGGGGGCGCCAGCCGCGAGGAACTTCGTCAGGCCATCAAGGCCCTCAAGACCCAGACGACGTCTCCCCAGCAGGTCAGGATCGGGCAGGTGGCCCGCGCGCTCGGCTCCAGGCGCTGGATCGAGCGACTAGACGTCAGACAACAAAAGGCGCTGGACCGCTGGCTGGAACAAATGCCCGAAACCCTCAAGGAAACCCTCAAGCCGTAGCGGAAGGCGCTGGACCGGGCATCAGGACCCATCGCCGCGCTCTGTCTGGCAGGAGTGCCCTGCAGCGGGGGCGGCGATGGCCCGCGCGGTCAGTTCAGTTGGGAGAGCAGGAGCGCTCCTTGAAGCCCCGGAAACCTGGGTTGAGAGTGGGCGGACGCAGCACTGGCCAGAAGGTGGACTGGAGCAGATCAACGCCACACCATGATCGGGAATGATTGAAATGTGTCGGATCTCTGGCGTGATAAGGGCGGCGTCGAATCCGTGCCGAGATGCTCTGTGCTGGGAAAGGCATACTCCTTACCCCCTCTGGTTCCTTTTGAAGGAGCTGGTCCCGCCCGTGATGACCACCGCCATCCGGGCTTCCGGAGCATTTAAGGACGGCTGCTCTCTGGCGTCCTGGTCCGCGACGTCAAGACCAACCGCCCCGCACCCCAATACTGGGCCGACCATGTGGCCGTGACCAAGGAGCTTTTCGCCCGCAGGGACCACAGTCAGCCTTAAAGCATTGGTCAAAACGGCTGTTTCCTTTTGACCGAACGGACTGGCACAGATCGCAGAGAGGGAGTGAATTTCAACGAGCAATTGGGACTGATACAGCTCCGAAGGAGAGCATGGAGGCATCAGAAGTCTCCTTTTCTGATGCTGTCATTCGGACAACTGCTCTAAGGCTCTGGAAGATGCCGTCCCCGCCCGCAAGCAGGAAGCAGAGACCCCGCCGCAGGCCGCGTCTAGTGTCCCCGTGCCCGCAGTAGGGGAGAGGCCAGCCGCTCAGGGGACGGACGGGCGCGTCAAGATGGTGGGCGCCCGGGTGCTGCTGTCGCTCCGCCGGGAGTGGCAGGGCCACGCATTCCGAGCGCAGGACCAGTATCGGAGGCTGACCACCCAGGACACCGTCCCGGCGTTGGCGCGTCTGTTGAGAGACGAGGACGTCTGGGCCAGGTTCATGGCCGAACTGAACCAGTAAGCAGCACGCGGGACGGCTTCAGAGGGCGGTGGCCACCCACTGCCCTGACCCGGTGCTTGAGCCGCCCAGCCGCGCCCGGGCCCCCCAGTCGCTGACGGCCGCTTGAACGCTTGGGGCCACCTCGCCGGGCAGCTGCGTGGTCTCTTTCGCCGCTGCCAGTTGACGCAGCAACGCCTCGTAGGCCGGGTGGTAGACGCCCAATGAACCGGGCAACGGCTCTTTTTCGCACCCGCTCCGCGTGAAGGCAATCAGCTCAGTCGGGAAAGGCGGCCCGGCCTCCGCGTTCAGCCGTTCCAGATGGGCCTCAGTCTCGCCGCTGCACATCAGGTGAAGGCCGGTCAGGACGGTGCGGAAGGCGTCCGGCAGCGGTTTGAGCCGGGGTTCTCCTCCTTTTCCAACCGCTTCCATGGGTTGGCCGTGAACCCTAGGAAGTGGAAGGCATGCCAGCGCGTCAGCACGCCGGGGACCAGGGCCACCAGCCCGGCGTGGGCGGGCGGGGTCTGGACTACCAATCTCTTCACGCCTGGCCGCGCCGCGCTCCAGGTGTTCGGGCACGCCGCCCAGACCCCAGTGAGCCGTTGCAGGGGGGGGGAGAGGAGCCGCGCAGGTCCGTATCGCAGCACGCCGGATCCAGTCTCAAGGCGCGGCTGCCCATCACTCCGCGGTCCTGGACGTACGGGAGGTCATCGGTGTGGTCGACTGGGGGGGCGTCGGCGGCACGACCACCGCCAAGGACCAAACGCCGGCCTGGGACAAACGGCAGCCCTACCTGGAAGAGGCCGTGCAGGCTTCTGCTGGTCACGACCAGTCTGCGGGATCACACCCTGGTCCTGCGTTGTCCTCACGGCGGTTTACACATCATGGAGGCGCTGGCCCTGACCTGAACGGATTTTCGGAGAGACGCCCTGATCGTCCGGCATGCCAAAGTGAGAAAGGTGAGACGGGGGACCTGTTCAGGCCCGCTGCTGACCGCGCTGGGAGCGTGGAGTGAAGTGGACGGCACGCCTGAAGGACTGACTATGGGATCCAGCCAGACGTCGGCGCGCGAACGGCTGCGGGCGCTCTGCACGCGGTCAGGCGTGCCGTACCGGGGCTGGCACGCCTTTCAGTACGAGGCCGAAACCCGGCTGGCCGCCCATGCCAGTTTGGACAACGCCGCCCGGCACCTGGGCCACGTCTCTAGAAAAGCGACGCGGGTGTACGCGAAATGAGCGCACCACAGCCTTGAGGATGAGCTGGCCTGGACGTGGCCCTGCACGGCCCAGCCGTTCTCGTCACCGCCATTTCCGTGCAGCAGGTAGAGCGCCGGGTAGTTCGGGCCTGAGCTTCCATACCCGGTGGGGAGATACACCATGTCCGCCAGTCACGGGCCACTTCTGTGAATGGAATGCTGGCCCTGACGACGCCGCTGGCCGCCGCGCCCCTCAGTAGCCGACAACTTCATTTTTTAGTCGTTCCAGACGGCGGGAAGGTCACCTTCCGGTCTGTCCCTCGACAGAAACGAGAAATGGCGGTGTTTTGAGGTGTGAAGCCACCAAAACCCGCCGCCT
>NZ_VDMO01000031.1 GCF_006335125.1 Deinococcus radiopugnans ATCC 19172 | reverse complement strand
ATCGGCGGGTTTTGGAGTCGTCACACACCCAAAACACCGCCGTTTATCCTGCCGATTCGCAACCTGTCACACGTTCAGGGATTTCCCGTCCAGCACAGCCTCAACTCGAAGATGTCCGGTACAGAGCCCCATGTCTAAAGCCAGGGGCTTGCGTGAAGCTCTCAATTGAATCTCAAGGCGACTTCACACAGCCTGGACGGATTCGCCTGCAGGGCGGCAGATGATGGACCTCTACGCGTGCCGTCTCCACCCCTTCCAGGAGGTCACCATGACAAAGTCTACCCATAGCCCACAGGCGCCGCAGAACGGTGTGGTTGAACCGGACAAGGCAGCCCAGCAGCAGCCCGCCCCCGAAACCCCCAGCACGGCCAGGCCGGACCAGACGCCGCGGCCCGAGGATCACGGGCGCCCCAGCGACGACAGCGATCCGGGCCACAGCTGAACCTGCCGCCCCCCTGCCAGTCGGCTCAGCCACTGGCGCGGACGCCGGCCCGCCTGCTGGAGGTAACATAGAGGCTTGAGCCCTGACCACACCGCCCGCCCTCTCCCACCACACGAACATCTGCGTCAACTCCACCACGTGTATGGCCCCCTGAGTCCCGCGTTCGTGGCCGAAGAACTCGGATGCACCTCCCATGAGGCGGCGCGTCACCTCTACGGCCCTCATGCTGCCGGGTTCTGCTGGGTCAGTTTGGCGGACCTGGCCCAGCTGTCTGCCGTGAAACCAGTTCATTTGAAGCGCTGGGTGCGGCGCCATCACCTGCAGTGCGCGCCGCAGCAGGGGCAGGGACGCAGCGCGCCTCTGTACCTCCATCTCGACGATGCTCGCCAGTTCCTGGCTCTGGGTGCACAGACCCGGGGCGTGACTGCGGACGCGCTGCCGCGGGTCACGTCAGAAGCCCTGGCACCCTCTCTCGCAGCTCAGCAGGTCACCCAGGCCACCACGGATGTGGACTGGCAACTGGCGCGGCAGGCCACGTGGCCGATGACGGTGGAGCGCCTGGCGGAAGCGGTCTTCGCTTCCCGTGCCCCGTCCGCTCAGGGGCGCACCCGGAGCCTGCTGCGAGTCTGGGAAGCGCAGGGACGGGTCGTCTGCTTTGCCCGGGGACTGTATGACCTGGTGCGTCCTGCCCTGGTCCTGGATCCAGGACGTTACGGGCGCAGCGTTCTGGCGAGGGCAGACCTCCAGAAACTGCGCGCCCACCATCCGGAGCTCGCCCACTGGCCCAGTGGGCCTCTGGCGGCGGCCTGGCGGGCCTACAGTCATTTCTATGCCCGGACGCTGCTGCCCGTCATGGACCGTGGGGAGCCCACGTTGCTGGAATACCTGCTGGTGCGGCAGTTGCAGCCGGATGAGCTGCCGGGCCAGGTGGACGCCCGATACGAGGAGCGGTGCCGGGAAGCGGCGTTTTACCGGGTGATTCCTGCTCCGGCCCAGAGCCTGCCTGCAAGAGCGCAGCCGGCGTTGACCGTCGAGAACATAGAGGCGGGCCTGATCAACTTCAAGGAGAGGGCTGAGGCGACCCGGCTGAAAATGCAGCGCGCCTTCGGCACAGGCCAGGCCTCCGGCAGGGGCCGCAGGACAGCGGGCTCCAGAGACGTGCGGGAGCGCGCGTGATGAGAGGTGCAGATCACGGATCTGGCGTCGCCGGGCACGGGTAGAGTGGGTTTCCAGGCGGTCATATTGGGGGCAGCCGCGTGGTACAGAGCCTGCGGGTGGGCACGCCTGCATCGGTGACGAGGAGGCCCGGCATGTCGCGGCCTGATCTGTCAGCGGGCCTGGCGCACCGGCTACCGGGGCTGCAACCTGATCGGTGTAGGCGGGGTCCAGGTGCTGTGGCTCAATCGCAACCCGCGGGGGCAGGAGGGAGCGGGCAGCCTGGCCGGGGAAGCAGGCACGCTGCTGGAGGTCCGGTTCATCAACGCCCTGACCCCAGCCTGCCTGCCCCAGCTGACCGCGCCGCTGGCCTGAAGGGCCTGTACCTCAGCGTGAACTTCCTGGGAGAAGCTGGCGCCCTGAAGGGTGCACGGCGCTGGAACTGCTGAGGTTGACGGGGTAGGGGACCAGCGACGCTGGCCGGACCGCCCTCATGGAGACGGCTGCCGGACAGTCTCACCTGGGCTCACTGGACCTGCACGACGCGCCGAGTGCCCGGGTGCTGGGCCGGCGCGCAATACCGGTGCCCCAGCGGCCCACCGGGCGGCCCTGAATGTGCTGGAGCAAGAACAGCCACTCCGCAGCCTGAACCTGCCAGGATTGCAGGGCGCGGCCGGACGGACCCACCACGCGCCGCCGGGCCTGCGCCTCAACATCGCTGGCGCCCGCCCACGCGGCAGCCCAGCGGGCCTGTCCCCCGAGGACGGACCCCAGCAGCGTTCGCAGCGTGTGCAGCTGAGGCCACCTTCAGCAAAAAACAGGGCCGGAGAAATCCAACCTTCTCCGGCCCTGGCGTTCACTGTGTCCACTCCGCGCCCGGGCTCAGCGCAATTGCTCCAGGATCGTCGGGTCCTGAATCTTCTTGTCGTCGGCCAGCAGCAGCACCTTGCTGATCACCTCCGCCGTTTTGGGGTCTGGATCGGCGAACGGCAGGAACAGGCGGCCCGCGTGCTGGTTGTGAACCGGGATCACGCACAGGAAGCCGCCGGGCATGCGGTGAACCGTGCCGCTGCCCAGATGGACGGTGTAGTTGGCATACTGCCCGGCAATGAGAGCGTGGCTGTGTTCCAGCCGCACGTTGCCCAGCCCCAGCAGGCGCAGGGTTTCGCGCAGCAGGTCCGTCCGCATCTCCACGGTACTCAGGCTGGCCTCGGGGTCGACGCCGCCGACGTGGGCCACGCCCACCACCAGATCCAGGTCACGAAGGGTCTCGCTCAGAACGCGGGGCGGCACCTCGGTCAACGGAACCAGCCGCGCCCGGCCCAGCTCGTCGGTCTCGTCCTGACGCACGAAATAGACGGCGTTCAGGGCGGCGCCTTCCACCTCGTTGGGGGTGCCGTAGCCCACCGCCGTGTCCACCCAGACGTTCAGGCCCTCGTGGTGGAAGGTCTTGCGGACGCCCTCCTCAGGCACCGTGACCCAGCCGCGCGCCTTGAACAGCGCGGCGGCCTTGCCCGGCTGGACGTGGTGGCCCGCGTAACGCCCGCTGCGAAGGGCGCCGTGGCCCTCGGCGGCGGTCAGCGGGTAATACTCGCGGAAGGCCTGCTTGAACGGCTGCGTCAGGCCGCCTTCCATGATCTGCTGCTGAAAGGCGGGCCACTGACCGCTCTGGTACAGGTCGTGTGGGTGCGCCAGCCGCAGCGACTGCTCGCCGATGTCCTGCGGGCCGGACGGCGTCTGGAGCTGGCCGCCCTGCCGCCAGCCCAGCGTGGACTCGTCCAGCACCCACAGCAGGCTGTCCAGCATCGGCGCGATCACCGGATGACGGCCCAGATCAGTCAGTTCCTGCGGCGTGAAGAAGTCGCCGCGCACCATCGCCTCTTCCAGCGCGGCGCGCATCCGTCCACGGGTGGCCTTGAGTTCCGTCACGGCCGCACGCAGGGCCACCACCTCGGGCTTTTTCTTGAGGGCGGGCGGCAGCGTCTTGAGCGGTTTCTCGCCGCGCCGCAGGGTCAGGCTGGCCTCGCCCTGGGGGGTCATCTCGATCCCCAGCGTTACGCCGTCCGCCGTCACCGTCGCCTGCCAGTCGGGGGCCATCCTGGCCTCCATCGCCCAGGTCAGGCGCTGGGGATCGCTGTAGCCGGCGCTGCGGGCCAGGTTCTGCATGCCGATGTCGGCGGCCAGGCGCTCGCTGGCCTGCCGCTGCGCCCCGAACTGGGTGGCCCCCCGGCGAAAGTCGCTCAGGACGCGGTAGCGGTCCTCCAGTTCTTTGGCTGCTTTCGCCCTGGCCCGGCTCAGAGGCAGCAGCCCCAGCGCCCGCACCGCGTCCTGGTTGCGCTTGTCGTGGATGCGGGCCCGCAGCTCGTCTTCTGCCAGCTCTCCCAGGATGGCCCGTGCGAACAGTTCGGCGCGCTTGTGGCCGCCGCTGCTGCTGGCGTACTTGGCCGCGTCCAGCAGGGCGGCAAAACGTTCCTTGCCCAGGGCTTTGTTCATCCCCCTGAACCAGGCCACGTCCACCGCGCCCTCGGTCAGGTCACCCGCACTCAGCGGGGTGCGCTCGGCGATCTCGGCCTCCCAGGCGTCGCGGATGTCCTGCGGCACGCTCCAGTTGCTCTCCTTGGTATGCGCGTGCAGCCAGTACACGCCGCTGCGCAGCCCCTTCCAGCCCAGCGTGGCGGCCACCAGATCGGCCCACTGCGGCGCGAACATCGCCAGGTCCAGCAACCGGGCGTCCGTCAGCTTGAAGTCTTTCACCAGCGCGGCGAACGTGGCGGGCGTGTCCCCCGGCGCGGGAAACGACACCCGGATCAGGTGGCTGAAGGTCACGTCGCGGCTCTCGTTGCGGCCCTGGTAGCCACGCTTGAGCGGATTCCTGCCCAGCCCGGCCAGCAGACGCAGGGCGAGCGCCGCGCCCGACGCGCTTTGCAGGGCCAGGGCAGGCTGCGTGGCCGGGGTTTCCAGATCGCCGCGCGTGACCTCCACCTCCAGCACGCGGGCGCGGACCGTGTCCACCGCCGCCAGCCAGTCGGGATGGGTCGGCAGATGGTCGCGCAACTTGCGGCGGGTGTACTCGTTCAGGTCACCAAAATCGTTGCCGGAGAAGTAACCTTCCCGTTCCGTGCGGGGGCCAATCAACTGATCCAGCAGGTCTGTTTGGCCTGCCCACCCACGCTCAAAAGCCAGCAGCAGCAGACCAGTGTCAGGCCGCCAGCGCGGCAGGTTCGGGAAGGCGGCATTCTGATACAGACTGACGCGCCAGAACCGCTGGAGGACGTCATCTGGCTGGCGGTAGATCGGGAGATTACCCCGGAGCGGGGAAAGTAAGCTGCGGGGATCCTCGGAGCGCCAGGTGGACTCAGGATGTTTGAGCACCTGCGTGTCCTGCGGCAGGTAGGCCAGGGCCGTCTCCCAGGCGTCCAGGGCCAGCGTGGTGTCCAGCCCGCCCCGGAACCTGTCCAGCAGGTAGGCGTGGACGGCCCGCAGCAGATCGGCGTGTTCCAGCCACAGCGCCGCCAGCGGCCCCAGCGTGCGGTGAAGGGTCTGGCGCAGGAGGTGCTGTCTGGCCTCGTTGAACTCCAGTGTGGCCTGAATCTCCTCCGCGTCCTCATCGTCGTCCAGATCATCCAGGTCGTCCGCTTCCAGCTCAGCGTCGAGTTCTGCTGCGGTGGTGTCCTTGCGGGCCACGTAATGTCCCAGGGCCCAGCCCATGCGGGTCAGGTCGCCGTCCTGCGCGCCCGCCCGGCCCGCCCACCAGCCGTCCCACAGCTCGGCCAGCGGCATCGCGCCGTCACTGTTGGGGCGCAGCATCCAGCCTGATACGTTGCCCAGCAGGGTGGTCTGCTCGCCGTCGTAGCCCACGCCCAGCAGCGGCAGTTCGCGGTTGGCGGCGATCAGGGCGTCCAGGCTGCGCAGCAGTTCGGCGCCACGCGCCACATCCTTCGGATAATCACGCGCGCGAACTTCCAGCGGCCCGGACGTGGTCCGCTCTGCGGGATCAAACAGGCCCAGGCCGTCTTCCAGCGTCAGCTGCTCCTCCGGCTCGGTCAGCCGGGCATACAGGGTCTGCTCGCTGACATTTTTGGGCGCAAAGTCGGCGGGCGGCGCGGCCCCCACTTCCTGAAGCAGTTGCAGTCCGGCCTGACGCTGATCGGTGTTGCTGGTCCTCAGCAGTTCCAGGGCGCTCGCTTCCGCCAGCGCGGCGTCGCGGGCCAGCAGGCGGATCAGGCCCCGGCGCAGATCCGCACTCTTGCGCCTCAGGAGACTCTGGATGACCCCAACTTCCTCTGGATTGGGGGTCAGGTGCGCCATCACCTCCACCGTGGCCTGCGACACACCGCTGTTGCGGTCTTGCAGCAGGGTCAGCAGCAGTTCACGGGTGGGCACGTCGATGGGCTGAATCTGTGCCTTGTGACGCTGCTCAATTTTCTTGAGGACGTACGCCTTGCCGTCACCGCTCATCGCGTTCAGGTGGGGCGCCAGGTGCGAGATGTGGGCGTCGCCCAGCACGGCGCTCAGGGTATCCATCGCCTCCGCACGCGGGGGGAGGTGGCCCAGCCAGGGAAAGAGCAGCGGCTGATGAGCGGATTCGCCCGATCTGGCGGCGTCCGGCAGGCGCTGGGCGTAGGCCAGGTAGTCTTCAAAGGTCAAAGCGGGGGCCTCGTCTGGCGGGCTCCAGCGGTTGACCATTCCCCCGGCCAGGGCGGCCAGGCGCGGGTCTGGGTCACGGATCAGGGCTGCCTGCTCGGCCTGACCCAACCGCCCAGCGGCCAGCAGGAACTGGGCGGCGGCCATGCGGCGCTCAGCGTCGGCGTCCTCAAGCAGTGGGCGCGCCAGTTCGGCAGCCTCGGCAGCGTCGCGCATCGCCAGGACGTACAGCGCCAGGTAAGCCTCCACCCCGGAGCTGCCCTGCACGGCGTTGCGGGCGGCGGCGCCGTCTTCCAGATAGGCCAGCGCCCGCGTCAGCAGGCCGCGCACCACCTTCAGATCGCTCACGTCGTAGTTCAGACCGAACCACACGCAGGCCGCGCGCAGGACGGCGGCGAAGCGCAGCAGGTCTTCTTTCAGGATCAGGCGCAGCAGTCGCGTGAACGGTTCTGGCCCAGCCTCGTCGACTGTTTCCAGGATCACCTGCCGCAGCCCTTCCTGGCGCTGGGCGGCCAGCAGCAGGCCTTCGGCTAGAGCCCACGCTTCAGGATCGGTGCTGGACAGCAGTGCCAGCGGCACGTGCCGGCCCATGCGCGCCACCGGGTGCCCGGTGGACGCCGTGTCACGCAGAATCTGGAACACCGCCGCGTCGCCGTCGCTGACCGCCTGCCCGATCAGCAGGCCCAGGCTGTGTGAACTCCAGGCATTCAGCAGCCCGGCATGCACCGCGAACCATTCCACGTTCTGCGGGTAATCGCGGGTGGCCTGCCAGGCCGCCATCAACCACGAGGCCGCCCGCACCGCCTGCACGCGCTCGCCCGGCGCACGGAAGGCGCGGCGGGCGTACCCCTCCGGGTAGGGATGACGGGTCAGCAGGGCGTGGATGGTCCGCTGGGCGGGAGCGGCTGCCTGGGGAAAAAGCAGGGCGGACAGGTCGCGCTGATCGGCTTCGGAACTGCCGTGCAAAAAGTCGGCCAGCCCCGCCTCGCGCCCCTCACGCTCGCGGTAGTCGCGCGGCTCTTTGAGCAGTGGGCGCACGAGTGCAGCGAGTTCGGGAGACGCGGCGTGCAGGCGCTCTTCCAACGGGGCCTTCCACGGCTGCTCGAACGTGCGCAGATAGTCCTGAACGTCCATCCTCAGCCCCCCGCCAGCGCGGTGAGGCGCAGCAGCAGCAGCGTGCTGTCGGCGCGCAGAACCAGGGGTTGATCCAGGTTCTCGATCTGCTCGTCGTCCACAAACACGTAGTACAAGCCGTCGCCGAAGGCGGTGAGTGCTGTTTGGGTGGCGTCCTCGGGCGTGACGGTGCCGCTCCGCTCCTGGGGGGCCACGCTGATCCGGCCCACCGCCGCGCCGTCGCTCAGGTCCTGCTGGGTCAACACCCGCAGCAGACCGACGCTCTCCTGCCGCGCGTGGTAGGCGGCCAGCTCCTGGTGAACCAGATGTCCCAGCAGGCTGCGCAGCGTCTGGGGGCCATCCGGCAGGGGCGTGGGGCGGCGTTCAAAGGGGGTGCGGCGGCCAACGATCTTGGTTTCGACAATCATGAAAAAACCTCGCTCTGGGTGGGGGTGGTTTGAATGGTGCTGAATTTCACCATGGATTGTAGCGGCTGAGATTGATTATGTAAATAGCATAATCAGGGGTAGAATTTGTGATTGCCGAGAGTGGGCTGTCAGGTTCCGCGCCATTCAAACTGCGCAGCAGTCGGGTGGGAATGGCCGGTGCGGAACACGTCAGTCCGTTGAGGCCTGAAGTCGGGATCGCCCGAAAGCGACAGCGCGACGCCGGCCAGGCGGGGTTCGTGTGGAGGCCAGGACCTCTGGTGACCGTGGTCCCCGCACGCGCCTGAACTCCACCTCTTCACTCAAGGGGCGCGCAGCCCCACACACTTTGGGAATCGGAACACAATGGCCTTCTGGAGCAAGCAGGAAGCAATCTCAGCCGGATGCCGTGTCGATCGACATCTTAGGGATCGTCCGGCCCTGCTGGTATGGGCCAGGGCGTTGCGGACACCTCGGGATTGAGCAGCCGCCACCCGCGTCGCGCACGGCGGAGACGCCCGTCTCCGGAAGCCAGGAGGCGTGCCGGGGCTGGCCGCGGACGTGGAGATCCGCCCGCCCAAGGCGTGCCGGCCGGGGTTGACTTGCGAGGGCAGTCTGCCTTCTGGCCGCTGTCCGTCTGGACGCAGCGGCGGGGACGCTGACCGTTCGGTGTTCCATGTCGATTGCGGCCCATCGTCTGGCAGCGGGACTGCGGTGTGCCGCTCGGCTGACATGCCAAGGGCCGTCAGGTCTCCGTGTCTCTGAGCGACGACCGGCGGCGCTCGGCGGGAATGCCCCCGCTGAGCACCAAGGGCTCAGCCGGCCACTTGACATTTTCCGCATAAGGCGCACAATGGGGATTGTAACCGCTTACAAAAACCAGCATCCCCCCAAGTCAATTCAGGGATTGTCCTTCGCGGGACGAGATGAACGCCAATAAACGCCCCTGTTGTAAGCGGTTACAGTACGTGCCGCGCTGGTCACTCCTGGCCCTCGCTTCCAGCCTCCAAAGGAGCCAAGCTGAAGGTATGCGATCCTCCCGGCCCACCATCGACGACATTGCCCGCGAGGCTGGTGTCAGCACCGGCACGGTCAGCCGCGTCCTGAACGGACACAGCACCGTGGCCGCCCGGACGCGCGACCGCGTGCAGGACGTGATCGTCCGGCTGGGCTACACCCCGGACCCGGCCGCGCGTCATCTGAGCTGGCGCACAGGCCAGACGTTGGGGCTGTCGTTCGACCACGATGACCCCGTGCTGCACCCTTACATGATCCTGTTTCGCCGCGCGCTGGAGGCGGGCACGGCGCACCAGGGCGTGCAACTGCTGGAGCTGCGGGCCGATCTGACCCGCCTGACCCGGCTGCCCAGCGCCGTGCTGGTGATGCACGCCATCGACGGGGACCCGCGCCTGGATTTCTTGCGAGCTGTCGGGGTCCCTGCCGTTCTGATCGGTCACCATCCCGATTTCTTCTGGGTGGCCCCGGACGATGTGGAGGGCGCGCGGCTGGCCACGGAGCAACTGACCGGGGCCGGACACCGCCAGCTCGCCTTCCTAGGGGCCGGGCCCAGCCAGGTGGCCCAGGACCGCGAGCGCGGCTTTCTGCGGGCCGCGGCGGCGGTGGGCGCCCACACCCTCAGCTTGCCCAGCGATTTCACGGTGCTGGGCGGTTACCGCGCCGTGCGCCGGGCCTGGGAGACCGGCACCCGCTTTACCGGTCTGTTCGCCCAGAGTGACGAGAGTGCCGCCGCCGCCGTGGCCGCGCTGGAGGATCTGGGCGTGCGGGTGCCGCAGGACGTGAGCGTGGTGGGCTTTGACGGCCTGCCCGAACTGCCGCTGCCGATCCGGTTGACCACGGTGGCGCAGAACATCCCCAGCATCGCGTCCACCGCGCTGACGCTGGTGCAAGAAGCCATCGCGGGCCTGCCCCCGCGCGGCGAATTTATCCCCGTTGAACTGATTCGCGGCGCCACCGTTGCGCCATTCCCCGGAGGGAAGCCATGAAAAAAGCACTGTTTGCCAGCCTTGCCGTCCTCGTTGCCGCTGGTGCGGCCTCGGCGCAGACCACCATCAAGATTAACGGCTACGGCGGGCAGGACCCGGCCATCGTGGGCGATCTGATCAACCGCTTCGTGAAGCCCGCGCTCGCCAAGGACAAGATCACGGTGGTCTACCAGCCGCTTCAGGGCGACTACAACCAGCAGCTGACCACGCTGCTGGCGGCCGGGAACGCCGGAGACGTCTTCTACGTGCCAGGGGAAACGCTCGACGGCTACGTCGCCACGGGCAAGCTGCTGCCCTTGAATGGCGTCGTCAATACCACCCCGTTTATCAAGAGTCTGAATGACGCCTTTACCCGGGGCGGCAAGACCTACGCCGTCGCCAAGGATTTCAACACCCTGACCCTGGTGTACAACAAGGACATCTTCGACGAGGCCAAGGTGGCCTATCCCAACGACAACGACACCTGGACGAGCTTTCAGAACAAGCTGGCCGCGGTGAAAAAGGCGCTGGGCAACGACTACTACGGCGCGTGCCTGGCCCCCGAATACGCCCGCATGGGCGAGTTCGCCTTCGCGGCAGGCTGGCAACCCTTCGACAGCAAGGGCAAGACCAACCTGCTGGATCCGGCCTTTGTCTCCGCCTTCAACTACTTTACTGGTCTGAGCAAGAACAAGGTGGCCGTGCAGCCTTCGGAGCTGTCGCAGGACTGGTCTGGCGGCTGCCTGGGGTCGGGCAAGGTGGCGGTGGCCATCGAGGGCAACTGGATCGTGGGCTTCCTCAAGGACAACGCGCCCAACCTGAAATACGGCTCGGCGCTGATCCCCAAGAACGACAAGACCGGCAAGCGCGGCAACTTCGTGTTTACCGTGGGCTGGGCCATCAACTCGGGCACCAAGAACAAGGCGGCGGCAGCCAAGGTGCTGAACATCCTGACCAGCCCGAACGTGCAGCAGTATGTGCTGGAGCAGGGCCTGGCGATTCCCAGCCGCACGTCGCTGCAAAGCAACGCCTTCTTCAAAAAGGCCACCCCCGGCGCGGAGAACAGCAAAGTGGTGTTCCAGGGCGCGTCGTCGGGCACCGTGCGGCCCTACTACTTCGGCACGCAGGGGCCGGACTGGGCCAAGCCGATCAATACGGCGCTGGCCGCCGTGCTGAGCGGACAGAAATCCAGCGCCGACGCGCTGAAGCAGGCTCAGCAGGAGATGAATATCCTGCAAAACCGCTGAGCTGAGCAGTTGACGCTGAGCAGTTGATTTGGGGGGCAGCAGGTGGGCGGCGCCGTGATGAGGGCCGCCCACGGCCCCAGCGTTTTCCCGCCGGAGGGCCGCCATGCTCAAGAAGGGACAGACCTCAGCCGCCTACCTGTTTCTCGCGCCGTTTCTGATCACCATCGGAATTTTCTTCTTCTACGCCTTTGCGCGGGCCATCTACTACTCGCTGACCGATTTCAACCTGTTCAATACGCCCAGGCTGATCGGCATCAAGCCCTATGCCGACGTGCTGGCCGATCCCCTGTTTCAGCGCGCCCTGGCCAACAGTCTGGTCTTCGCGGTGATCACCACCACCCTGCAAACGGTGGGCGCACTGTTGATGGCGGTGGCGCTGAACAACAAGATTCGCGGGATGGCCTTCTTCCGCTCCGCGTGGTACATGCCCAGCATCACGTCCAGCGTGGTCATCACCCTGATTTTCCTGTGGCTGTTCCAGCGCCGGGGCGTCGCCAACTACGCGATTACCCAGTGGCAGGCCTTCTTGCCCTACACCCTGACCCTGATCGGCGTGCTGATCGCCGCGCAGGTGGCGCAGGTGCTGTGGGAACGCTCGCGCGGGCTGCCCGCCGGGTGGTTCGATCCGGCGCTGGCCGTTGTCAGTCTGCTGATCGCCGTGGCCGTGACCGCCATCCTGGGCTGGACGGGCGTGCTGTCGGTGCGGGACGTGGCCCCCTACGATTTCCAGTATTTCTCGGACCGCTGGATCAGCCTGGGCGGGGTGCAGATTCTGAGCATTCCCATGCTGGTGATCATCATCCAGAACACCTTCACCACCATCCCCACCCTGATGCTGTTCTTTCTGGCGGGCCTGCAGAACATTCCCGGCGCGCTGTACGAGGCCGCCGACATCGACGGCGCGACGTCCGCGCAGAAGCTGCTGAACGTGACAGTGCCGATGCTGCGGCCCGTGACCTTTTACGTGATCACGGTGGGCCTGATCGGCACCATGAAGATGTTCGATCAGGTGGCCGTGATCGGCAGCGCCGCGCCGCAAAGCACCCTGATCACGCTGGCGTATTACGTCTACACCAACACCTTTAAAGCCGGGGCCGCGCCGGTGAACATGGCCGCCGCCGCCGCCATCGTGCTGGCCGCCATCATTCTGGTGATGGTGTTCCTGCAACGCCGCTTCATCAGCTCGGACGCGGTATGAGCCGGCCCGCGTCTGTTCCGTTGCCCAACGGGTCAATCGGAGGTAGGTTGACATGACCACCACCCTCACTGAAGTTCGCAAGAACGGCGCCGATCTGGACCGCTGGCTGGCCCGCCGCCGATGGGCGCGGGCGGGGTGGCTGTACGCCTTTATGCTGGTCATGAGCATCTTTTTCCTGGGACCGTTTCTGATGGGCCTGCTGAGCAGCATGAAGGACAACCCCAACGAGTACCCGCCCCGCCTGGTCATTCCGCAACTGACGGCGCAGTACATCGGGCGCGCGTACACCCTGGGCGTGCAGGGGGCGGGCAGTGGGTGGAACGGCGGCCTGGAGCCGGGCCGCACCGTGACCTTTGATGTCAGCGTGCGCTCCCCGTCAGACGCGCCGCAGGACCCGCCCACCGTCGCCCTGTTTCCGTACCAGCCCACCAGTCTGGTGGCGATTGCCCGCCAGGCGCAGGCCACCGAATACGCCACGGTGAAGACGGTGGAGACGGGCCAGGAGGGCGAGGTTCGCCGCTACCGCATCACCGTGGATTACCCGGCCCTGACGGCCCAGCAGGGGCAGGTCATCCAGGCCAGGTTGGCGCCGCCCGATGAGAACCTGAACGCCAAATTGCCGGGCGGCCAGACCGTGCCCGTGACGCTGGACACGCCCGCCGCGCAGGACAAACAGTACTCGTTGAACGCCACGCAGGCCGTAGAGCTGGTCAAGGCGGGGGAGAAATATTACCTGCGCGGCCCGGTCTTCGAGCGCACGCCGCTGCAAATCGACGTGCAGCGCGGCCAGACCATCACCGCCAGCACGCTGCCCCCCAGTGACCGCCAGAACTTCGGGCGCTCGTTTGCCTACCGCAACATCACCCCCGGCGTGCTGGGTTACACCTTTAACAACTACCGCCGCGCCTTTACCGAGACCACCAGCCCCCAGACCGGGCGCAGCCTGTTCTTTACCTGGGTGCTCAACACCTTCTTCTACGCCTTCTTGCGCGTCAGCGCCGCCATCGTCTTTTGCTCGCTGGCCGGCTACGCGCTGGCCCGCATGGACTTTCCCGGCAAGAACCTCATCTTCGTTGTGGGGGTGCTGTTCGTGCAGATGGTGCCTGATCAGGTCAATCTGGTCAGCAACTATGTGCTGCTGCAAGACCTGGGCCTGCTGAACATCTGGGGCCTGTGGTTAAACGGCCTGGTGGCGGCAGGCGGCGTCTTTCTGATGAAGCAGTTCTTCGAGGGCATGCCCAAAGAGCTGGAAGAATCGGCGGCCATCGACGGCGCGGGGCCGCTGACCACCTTTTTCCGCGTGATGCTGCCGCAGGCCGGCCCCGCGCTGATCGCCCTCGCCATTACGCAGTTTCAGGGCGCATGGAACGACTTTTTCTGGCCGCTGGTGATCCTGCGCCAGAACACCGACTACCTGCTGACGGTGGGCCTGGTCAATTTCCGTCAGCTCTACGGCGGCCAGGGCGACTACGGCCTGATCCTGGCCGGGGCGGTCCTGAGCGCCATCCCCGTGATTGTCATCTTCGTCATCTTTCAGCGCTATTTCGTGGACACCGGGGCGGACAGCGCCGTCAAAGGGTGAAGGGCCTTGCCCCGCCTGAAGGTCTGAACGCTAGAACCTCCGTGGCGCCCCACCCAGGTCTGTGCCCTTTCCACCTGCGGCGCAGAGCCGGGGGGAGCGCGGCGACGGAAAGGTGGGGGACATCAAGCAGACCCCACCGATTCTCTTCAAACCAGCGTCACCCCCCAACCATCAACTGCCAAACTGCCCACGTCAGCCATCCTCTTCCGCGGTGAGGCCTTTAGACGGTTCGATTGTTTGACCTGCCCGCTGACCTTCAAGGAGCCGCCATGCTGCCCACCCGCACTGTTCTCAAAGAAAATGACCTGTACCTCGTTGGAGACGCGCACTACGCCGTGGCCGAGGGCGAGAGCGGACTGTACCGCCGCGACACCCGTTTTCTCTCGCGTTACCAGTGGCAACTGGACGGCCAGACCCCGCAGACGCTGATGCAGCACGAGCGGTTTCCCTTCTGGCTGCGCGCGCAGAGCGCCAATGCCCACGTGGGCTACACCATGCGCGTGGGCCTGAGCCGCGATCTGCAGGTCACGGCCACCGAGCTGCGCGACACCCTGCGCGTCACGCGCTACGCCGGGGCCGAACCGCCCACGCTCACTTTGGAGCTGTCCGCCGACTTCCTGGACATGTTCGAGGTCCGCGGCTGGCCTTACGCCACCGCCGTGCGGGAGATTCGCACCGAAGTCACCGGTGACGGGGTCACCTTCGCCTACACCGCGCAGGACGGCCTGGCACACCGCGCGGTGGTGCAGACCTCGCCCGCCGCCACGTGGGACGGTCAGCGCCTGGCCTGGACACTGGCGGAAGAGGAAACCGAGATCGTGGTCCGCGTCTTCCCGCTGCTGGCCGATGAACCGCCGACGCCGGGCAAGCCGGATGAGCTGGCCGCCGAGTACGGCGCGATTCAGGCGGGCGTCGGGCGCGACCTGCAGTTGTCCGATCCGCGGGACGCCCGCGTGCTGGCCCAGAGCGCCAAAGACCTCCGCAGCCTGAGCTTCCAGACCGAGCAGGGCGCGTTTCCAGCAGCGGGCCTGCCATGGTTCGTGGCTCCCTTTGGCCGCGACAGCATGATCATTGCGCTGATGGTCAAGGATCATCTGCCCGAACTGGCGCTGACGGTGGCGCGGTATCTGGCGGCGCACCAGGGCGTCAACTACAACTCGGTGACGCTGGAGCAGCCCGGCAAGATTCTCCACGAACTGCGCGTAGGCGAGCTGACCCGTACGGGCCGCACGCCGCACCGCCCTTATTACGCCACCGCCGACGCCACGCCGCTGTTCGTGTGGCTGGTGGGCGAGCTGAGCGCCGCGTTTCCTGATCTCGCCCGTGAACTGCGCCCGCACTGGGAAGCGGCCCTGAAGTGGTGCTTGAGCGACGGCGATCCCGATCAGGATGGGTTTATCGAATACACCCCCGACTCCGAACCCGGCGGGATTACCAACGCCGTGTGGAAAGACAGCGGGGACAGTACGTTTACCGAGGGGGATGTGGACGTCAGCGGGCATGTGGCCGTGGTGGAGGTTCAGGGCTACGCCTACGCGGCTTATCAGGCCGCGGCGCGGATGTACCGCCTGCTGGGCGAAGAAGCCCTGGCCTCGGAATGGGAGGGCCGGGCGCTGCATCTGCGCGAACGCTTCCAGGCCGCGTTCTGGTGGCCCGAACGCGGCTATTACGTTCACGGTCTGAACGGTGACAAGCAGCCGCTGCGCGTGCTGGTCAGCAACCCGGCGCACACGCTGTGGACAGGCATCGTTCCACCGGAATGCGCGGCCCAGGTGGCAAGCACGGCGCTGGGCGAGGAACTGTGGAGTGGCTGGGGCATCCGCACGCTGGGCACGCGGGAAATCCGGTACAACCCGGTGTCGTATCACAACGGCAGTGTGTGGCCGCACGATACGGCCGCCGCCGCGCTGGGAATGCACCGCTACGGCCTGAACGCCGAGGCGACGCAGGTGGCCCGCGCGCTGTTCGACGCGGCCCGCGCGGCCCCCGACGCCCGCCTGAGCGAACTGTTCGCCGGATTCGCTCGCCAGGACGGCACGCCCCCGGTGCCGTATCCCGCCGCCTGTCACCCTCAAGGTTGGGACGCCGCCATTCCCCTGGCTCTGGGCCACCTGCTGCAGGTGGGAGGGCCCAGGGCGGAGAGCGCCTTGACCTGACGCTGGCCTGGGAAGTGGCGTCCAGGGGACGAGCGAGAACACCGTTGGTGACGATGTCAGAGAGACCAAGCCTCGCTGTGGAGCGGTTCAATGGCTGTTCATACTGGTATGAACAGCAGCCAGAGGCGCCGCGTCCCCTGACATTGGCCGATTCGGACGGCACTGCCCGTCCTTGTCGGGGAGGGTGGTTGTCAACCGACAGCGCCCTGAACCGCGTGATCTGTGGCGCTGGACCACCGCCAGCGGCGCGTCCCGGTCCATCGTCTTGCCGTTGGGGTGTTCAGGAGCGGCTCTGGTCGGCAGCGCGGCCAGAGCCACCTTCGGAGCGGTGCGGCCCCCTGGAGCGCAGGCGGTCAGGTCAGGCTGCGGAGCATCAGCACAGAGGCGGCGGACAGCGGCCGGCTCACTTTCGGCACGCCAGGCGGACCCGGAAGCTGGGCGTGGGTGTGGTGTAGGCGCTTCTCATCGCGCTGGAAGCGGGGTCAATCTCCACCAGCAGCCTGTCCGCCGGGGTCAGGCGGGGCGACTGCGCCGAATCGGCGTAGAAGTTGAGCGTGAAGGTGTTGCCCGCTCCCTGCGCCAGCTTCCGGTACAGCAGGTCTTGCACGTTCTCGCTCTCCAGCGTGCTGCCGTCCTGCAAGATCAGCTGGAAGCCCTTGACTCCGCTGTTCAGGGCGTCGGCGGTGGCCTTCGTGCCGTTCTTCCACTCCACGTTCAGCGCGTAGCCCTTGTTCTGCCCGTTGTAGCGGCTGATCGGCGTCACCGATTTTACGGTCATGCGCCACACGCCGTTGAAGACCGTTTCGCCCAGGCAGCCTTCCAGCGAGGCCCGCCCATTGGCCCCGCCGGGCGAGGTGGACGGGGCCGCGCCCGTGCCCAGGCTAAGCGTCGTCCCGCTGAGGCTGCTGGGAATGCCCAGGGTCTTCAGGGCCGAGAGTGGCACATACGTCTGCCCATTCACGACGATAGCCCTGGCCGGGGCGGGTTGCCCGTTGACCACCAGGGAATAGCTCTGGGCAGCGGCGGATGAGGAAGCGAGAGCGAGGAGCGCGAGCAAAGTCCGTTGTGGCATGGTTGTCTCCTGAAGTGTGTGTCCTCAGTACAGGATCAGCGTGAAGCCTGGGGTGAAGCCGATGTAATTCGCATTGTTGGATCCGCGGGCCACCACGACCACCGAATCGTCCTCGTAGAGCACCCCAGCGAGGAAAGGGATGGTGCAGGAGGAACTGAAGCAGCCCGCCTGGCTTTCGGTCAGGGTGGCGCTGGCGAAGGTCTGGGTCGTGTCGAAGCCGAAGATCACCCGCACCTGCCCAGTGGCGCTTTCCAGCGAGTAACCGCAGGGCACCGTATTCATGGCCGCGCCGCTGAGCTGGGAGTTGTAACAGCGCACGATCTGCTGCCCGGCGGGCCGGGTCACGTCCACGATCACCATGCCCTTGGCCCAGCCGCCGAAGCCCGGCGACTGTACCGCGTTGCCCACGGCTTTCATGGCGATGGGCCCCTTGCCCTGCACGCCGACACTGTTCGTCGATTCGCCGCCCACGCCGACACCGCCCGGCGAATTGCCATACACCCCGAAGCCGTTGCTGGCATGCGTGCCCCGTACCCCGTACCCGTTGGTGCCGGTCACACTGCCCTCGACTCCGGTGCCTCCACTGCCGGACGTTCCCCGGACGCCCGTCCCGTTCCCGCTGGCACCCTGCACCCCCGTTCCACTCGCGCTCGTGCCCTGCACGCCCGTTCCCGCCGCGCTGAGGCCGCCCACGCCCACCGAGTTGACGGCGTCGGCGCGGCCCTGCACCCCGGCCCCCGCCGCGCCGCTGGTGTTCTCACCATAGACGCCGGTGCCCGAGGCGCTGACCGTTCCCCGCACCCCGTAGCCCCTCTCGCTGGTGCCCAGGACGCCCGTGCCGGTCACGCTGCTGCCACGCACGCCGGAGCCGGGAGCGCTCTCGCCCCACATGCCCGATGACCCCGGCCCCACGCTGTTGACGCCGCGCACGCCAGTCGCGCCGCTCACCTTGGCCTCGCCGTAGACCCCGGCGAGGCCAGAGTTGGTGAAGCCCACCACGCCGAAACTGGCCTCCGAATAGGCGCTGACGCCATAGCCCTTGCCGCTGATGGCGTACACCGCGTTGCCGTCCGTGCTGCTGCCGCTCAGGGCCATCCCAGCGCTGTTGCTGACCGAGAAGGCGGGCGAGGTGCCGTTGGCCGCGCCGCTGTAAGGCAAGGTCAGGGTGCCTCCGCCCCCTGGGGAACCCGTGGCACTCACGATCAGTTTTCCGGCCTGCGAGCTGTCGATCTTGATGTTGCTGCCCGCCTCCAGCGCCAGGCTGCCGGTCTTGCCGTTCAGGCTTGCGACGCCTGCCGCGCCGCCCGCGCCGATCTGATCGGGGGCGCAGCTCAGCGCACCGTCCGCGCCGATCCCCTTGACGAATTGCCCGGTTTGACACGGGCTGCCGGAAAGGGTGTTCTGCTTGCCGTCCAGGCCTGTTTTGAGGGCGCCGAAGTTGGCGTTGACTTCGGCGGCGCGGATGGGCGTGCCGGCCTGAAAAGTGGTGATTGTGTCCGCCGCCAGCGCTCCCAGGCCCAGCGAGGCGCCCAGAAACAATCCTTTCGTGGCTGTCCGTTTCATGGTGTGGCTCCTTGAAGGCGGCGGCGCTGTTACTGCCAGAGGGCCGAGTCCCAGGTGGCGCTGTCCCAGGCATTGCTGCCTGCGGGGGCGGGCCCCTCGCCCCCGCAGGCACCCAGCAGCAGCGCCAGGCCGAGCAGAAGAGCGATAAGCGGCCGTGTCTGTCGCGTCATGTCAACCGTCCTTTGAGGGAAATGGGGCGGGACCAGTGCCGAACGGTCTCTCCCCACGCTCATCACTGAGGCAGGATTCCGGTGCTGGCCTGGCCGGTGAAGGTCTTGACCCACGTCCACGGCAGGTACACGTAGCCCTGATCGCCCCAGCAGTCGCCCCACGAGTTCTTGACGATGAAGTAGCCGTAGTCGTCGGCTAGCGGCTGATGGGGCAGTTTCTTCTGGAGGTTCTGGCTGGAGATAAAACCGGTCACGGTCATCACGTGATCGAGTTCCCAGTCCAGCAGGCCGCCCGGCAGGGTCTTCTTCGTCTGCGTGGCGACGAAGCCGTTGCCGTCGGGATTCATGTTGTTCAAGGAAGGCGCGGCGTTGGCCGTGGGTTTCATGTAGCGCGCGTCCATGGTGATGGTGGTGGGGTGGCCCAGCACCGAGCGCAGCAGCAGGATGACCATGCTGCGGTCCAGGTCACTCTGATCCCAGAAGTCGGTGGGGGACTGCACGCGGTAGCCGCTGCCCGCACCGGTGTTGGGCAGCCGCCGCATCACGTACAGCTTGCCGCCCACCGTGACGACGTACCAGTCGCCCTGATCGGTGGTGTTGGAACACGGGCCGTAGTTCACGCTGCCGTCCTGATAATTGGTGCAGGACTGCGTGTAGCTCTGGGTGTCTTTGTGGTCCACCCGGGCCAGGCTCTTGTTGTACTGCCACTGGGATTCGTAGGCGAAGACGTAGCCCGCCGCGCTGGCCTTCTGGGCAATACCGATCGGGTCGCCGCCCTCGCCGTACCTGCGGGGTGCCCACTCCAGAAAGCGGTGGCCCGCGTAATCCTCCTCGGACAGGTTGACCCGTTTGTGGTCGCGCCGGGCAATTTCGGCCTCGAGCGCGGCCACGGTGGCAAAGGCCCAGCAGGTGCCGCGCTGGCCCTGATCCTTGACGGTGGTGGTCAGGTCCTTGAGCGGCCACCCGAAGTTCTGGTAGATGCCTCCAGCGGCGGGCGCTTTGCACGCTCCCTTCTGGGTGCGGTCGAGTTGATCCTTCGCGCCGATTTCCAGGTTGGCCGGATCGAGCAAGAAGCTGAGGTTGTAGATCTCGGCCCCGTACTCGCGGATCACGTCGCTGGCCTGTTTGTTGAGGACGATCAGCCGCTCGGCGCTGTCGTTCTTCACCGTGTCCGGCGCGGGCAGACCGAACTGCTCGACGGTGTTGTTCAGTTTCCGGAGGGTGATGTCCAGATCGGTGTACAGCGTGGCGTACAGGTTGTACTGGTTGACCTGGCTGGGGAAGGTGCGGGCGTGCGTTGCCAGCACGGCCTTCCCGAAGGCGTTGCCCAGCAGCGTGACCGTCTTGGGGCCGCCCGCCGTCGGCACGCTGACCAGCCGGTCGCCGTCCGCGTTAGTGGCGTCTGCCGCTGGGGGCTGAAGAAGGGCGCCGAATTCAGGGTACCGCGCAATGTAGGTGCGGGCGTCGGCGTCGTCCTGGGCATCCTGGTGTTCCTGGGTGGCCTGTTCGTCGGCAAGATCCTGCGCCGTGATGACCTTGCCGCCGTTCTTGACGGCGTCCATGAATTGCGCGGGCGTCACGGTTTCCGCGCCGACAGGTGCCGCGCCGCCGAATTCGGTCTGGGTCTTGAAAAAGGCGGCGGTGGTGTCGTCCGGGGGAGGGGTGTTCCCACCGCCGGACGGCCCGCAGGCGGCCAGGGTTAAGGTGAGCGCGATCAGGAAGGGATGGAGCCGGGGCTTGGACATGATCTTCTCCCTTGGGGGTGGCGAGAGGTGTCAGGGCGGTGGCGTGAGGTCTGCGCCGCAGCGCACGCAGTAGCGGGCATACGGTGAGGTGATGGATGCGCCGCAGTTCGGACAGGCGTCCAGCAGCCGCGCACCGTCATTGGCGCAGTAGCGTTCGCCAGAAGTGGTGGGCACCGCCCGCCCGCAGCGGGGACACAGGCGGTAGCGCACAGCGGCTGGCACGGGGGCTGGCGTGGGGGCTGGATCCGGGCCGGCCGCGGGATCATCCGGGGGTTCGCTGCTGCAGTCCACGAAAACGCCTCCTGAGTGGGTGGAGCAGGGCCAGGCCCTCAGCGCAGGCGGCGGATGGTCTGACCGTCGCTGTCCGAGACAAACAGTCGCTTGTTGGCATAGGCCTGGCCCGCGATATACAGCGGCACCTCACCGTTTTTCCCTCCCGCCGCGGCGGGAGCAGCCAGACCCACCGGGTAATTGCCACCGGGTAGTTGAAGGTGGCGTTTGCGCCGGGACCGTCGATGCTGCCGCCCACATCCGGCTGCCCGGCGATGGTGTCCACCGTGATGAAGGGGACGGTGGTGGGCTTCGGATCGGGTGTGGGCTCTGGCTTCGGGTTGGGCGTGGGGCCGGAGCCGCCGGAGCAGGCGCTCAGGACCAGCAGGGTCAACAGCGCAGCGCGGTGAAGGGTGGGACGCATGGGCGGGGGCATCAGAACCCTCCTTGCCAGCTGGTCCTGGCGCCACTTGAGGGCAAACGTCAGTCGATCCGCACCGATTCGGGCACCAGGCGCCACAACTGACAGGCGCCGTCCGCGTAGGTGGATCCCGGATTCAGGCCCAGCGTGGCCGTGCAGTTCACCGCGTCCAGGTACTGACGGTTGATCTTCAGTTGCAACCTGAAGTAGCCGTCGCCGTTCGGCACGAACTTCCACAACTGGCACGCGCCGCCTGCATACGTGGAGCCGGGGTTGAGGCTGATGGGCGCGGTGCAGTACGCCGCGTCCAGATACTGCCGGTTGTACTTGAGCTGCAGCCGGTAATAGCCGCCGCCTGCCGGCACCAGCCGCCACAACTCGCACGCGCCGCCTGCGAAGGTGGACCCTGGATTGAGCGTGACGGGCGAGGCGCAGTGATCGGCGTCCAGATACTGCCCGTCCGATTTGAGTTGCAGGCGGTAGAACTGGGGCGACTGGGCCTGGGCCGAAGTGGCGGCGGACACCAGCACGCCAGCGGTGCACAGCAGAACGGTTCTGAACATGATTTCTCCCCCCTGGGACTGAAGGGCCGCGCCGGAGGCGGGCAAGTACGCCCACGTTTCCGAAGTGGCAGAAGCTGTTGAACACCAGAGCCGACCGTGTTCCGATGGATGTCCTTCCTCCTTGTCTCCACACGATGGGCCGTCCCCGGTGATACGGCGGTCAGCAAAAGGGGGAGTTGTGCCGCCCCGCCCACGCCGCCCCGGCCCAGGTGTGCGGCGCAGCCGTGCGTGCCGTTGCGGTCAAAAGAGGCGCCATGAACGGGCGATGGAAGACCCGCACCGTGCTGGAGGGCCTGAATGCCGGGATTCCCCGGAGCTGCCGCAAGGCTTTTGTGCTGGGCGCACTGGCGTTCGTGCCGCTGCGGTGGCGCTGAGGCTCAGGCCGTGACGTGGCCGTCCAGAAAAGTGAGCCAGTCCGCGGGCAACGTCTCGCCCACTTCCCCGAACCCCTGCCGCGCGGCAGCGTAAAAACGGCCCAGACTGCGGTGGTTGCCGGCGGCCCGCAGCGCCCGCAGGGTCAGGGCCAGGCAGGCCCGGTCGTAGGGAGCGGCCTCGCACAGCAGGCGGCCCACGCGGGCGGCCTCGGCAGGGTTTTGCGCGCACAGCGCCCCGGCGTGGCTGAGCAGCGCGCCGTAGAGCGTGTCGGCCATCAGGCTGCCGGATTCCGGTTCCTCGCCGGCCAGGTAGGGGCCGCGCCACAGGGCCGTGTCGCCGCCCTGCAAGAACAGTTCGGCGTCGGACTGCACCTCGCCCAGCGCGTACCCGTTCTCGGTGGTCTGGATGACGCCTGGCGAGAGTGCCGCGCGGGTCTGGTGAACCAGTTCCTTGAGGGCCGACGCTGCCTGACCCTCCTCCGCGCTGGGATACAGGGCGTCGGTCAGCGTCAGGCGGGGCACGTCCGGACGCCCCCGCAGGCGGCTTTCGAGCAGGCAGGCCAGCAGCTCGCGGCGTTTGCGGCCCCGCACTGCGAGCGTGGCGTCGGGGGTGCCGAAGCGCATGTCCCCCAGCACGCTCAGGCGCAGCGCTGGGGGGCCGGGGTCCGGCTGCGCCACTTCCGAATCCCCGTGCGGTTCCGGCTGCAGGTCTGGAAAGGCGCGCGTCACGGCGGCCACGTTGAGCGGCAGATGCCGGGCGGTGAACCAGTCCAGGCACGCCCGCGCCGCATCAGGATCACGCTGCTCACGGGCCAGTTCCAGGCGGCATTGCCACGCCGCTTCGTGCAGTTCGGCGGCGTCCGCAGCCTCCAGCGCCATCTGAAATGCCCCGTGCGCCTCTTCCCGCCGCTCCAGGGCGCGCAGGGCCAGGCCGCGCGAGTTCAGTGCGCTGACCCGCAGATAGGGCTGGGACAGGGTCCCGGCCAGCGCCAGGGCGGCGTCGGATGTCCCGAGCCCCACGTCCGCCTGACCGTTCAGAATCTCGGCCTGCGCGAGCAGCGCCAGGCTGGTGGTGGTCAGCGGCGGATTGCCCAGCCGCCGGGCCAGGTTGACCGCGTTGCGGGCGTGTCTCAGCGCCAGGTAAGGGGCGTGTGGGGTGAGCCACTCCGTGTACAGGCTGCCCAGCGCCAGCTCGGCATTGATCAGGATGGGGGAGAGCTGTCCATCCAGCACCGAGACCGCCTCCTGAAGCCGTTCCTCGGCGCCCTCGAACTGGGTCTGGCGGGTCAACAGGTCACCCAGCATGACCAGCGAATGGGCGTAAGCGCGCAGGTCACCTACCGCCAGCAGTTCGCCCACCGCTTCCTCGATGTCCGGCCTGGCGGCGTCGGCCTCGCCTGCGCGCAACCGCGCCTGTGAGCGGTTCACCAGCGCCGCCGCCCGCTGCCGCCGGAACCCGTGTTGCTGGCTCAGGGCGATCAGCTCGGCCCAGACCCCGTGCGCCTGCGGCAGTTGTCCCTGGTAGAAATAGGCGTTGGCCAGCGCATTGAGCAGGGCGGCGCGTTCCTCGGGGGTCATCCCTCTGGAGAGGGCGGCTCCGGCCAGCACCTGGGCTTCAGCGGGCTGCCCGCCCAGCACCAGCGCGCCCGCCACCCGGCTGATGAGTTTGACGCTGGCCAGGGCCTGGTCCTGCGCATGTTCGCGCCACAGGGCCAGCGCCCCGGCGGTATCGCCGCCCAGCAGCCGCACCGAGAGCTGGCGCTGCCACGCGCCAGGGTGCTCGGCAAAGAGGTCCAGCAGGGTCAGCGCTGAATCCAGCAGGCCCCGTTGTGCCTGCAATTCGGCGACCTGAAGGCGCACTGCCAGATCGTTGGGCAGAGCCGCCAGGGCCAGTTCGCCCAACCGGGCAGCCTCGCCCAGATCGCTGTTCTGGAGCGTGGACGCCGCCGTCAGGGCCAGCCGGGCACGCTCCTCGCCTGCGGCGCGCCCGGCCGCCAGCGCCTGAAAGCGGGCGGCCTCATTCGGACCCGCCGCCGCCTGGGCCGCGTGGGCGTACAGGGCCAGCGCCTGTTCGGTGGGCAACTGCGCTTCCTCGGCAAAGGCGGCGGCGCGTCCCGGCTGCCCCTCCAGCGCCCGCACGGCCCGCCGCGCCGCACCCTGCCGCTGCTCACCGGAACGGCTCTGCCGGAAGACTTCGCGGTACAGCGGATGGACGAACTGCCCCCTGGTGACGATGCCCAGTCGTTCAAGTCGGCCCAGCGCCTGCCTGACTTCTGTCACGGACTGGCCCGCGCAATCGGCCAGCAGGGGGGCTGCGGCTCCAGGCAACAGCGCCAGGGCGTCCAGCACATGTTCCAGCGGAGCCCCGCCCACATCTTGCAAGGTGCGCCCGATAATGGCCTCGACCGTTCCCGGCAGTGAATGGCCCTGCGGCGCGCGCCAGCGCCAGCGGTCCCCGCTGTTCCACAGGTGGCCTTGCCGCGCCAGCAGCCGGAAATATTCCAGCGTGAACAGCGGATTGCCACGTGCCCGCTCGTAGACCCAGGTCAGTGTGCTGGCGGGCAATTCGGCCCCAGCTTCGGCGGTCAGCAGGGCGGCGCTGGCCTGGGGCCCCAGGCGCTCCAGGGCCACGAGCAGCGCACTCTCGGGCCAGTCTGCTGGCGGTGGCAGGCGGCTGCTGACCAGCAGGGCGGCCCCACGGGTGCGGCCCACGGCGCCGGCCAGCTGAACCGTCAGCTGAACGCGCGCGGCGTCCGCTTCATGCAGGTCCTCAAGACACAGCGCGAAGGGCGCGAGCTGGCCCAACAGCGCGGCCAGAAGATCGGCCGTCGGCACCGTCACGGTCTGGTCCGTTTCCAGACGGTCCAGCGCCGCCTGCGTCCAATCACGCTGGCGGACCGGACGCGGCAGGGTGCGGACCAGTTCGGGCAGGGACAGTCGGGCCGGCAGCGTCAGACTGCGGTACGGTGTGCCGCGCAGCACCGCGCGGCTGGTGTAGGACTTGCCGATGCCTGCCTCACCCCACAGGTACGCAGCCAGACCGACGCGGCGTGTCGTCAACACGCGGAGGCGCTGGCCCAGCACGGTCAAGGGAACGTCCATCTGAGCTTTCAGCATAGGACCACGGGAGGCCCACAGTTTGACCAGGTGTAAAAGTGGACAGCCGCCCCACCTCGTCCAGGTGCGGTCAGGATGTGTCGCTCAGCGCCGTGGGAAGGCTATGCCGCGTCTCGCAGGGCTGAACGACTGACTCCGCTGCGCCCCACTCGCCTTGCTCCAGCGGCAGGCGGTGTCTGGCGGATGGCATGGGTGCCCGCCGCCCGGCCGAGATCCGCTGGCGGCGCGGGGCCACGCGGGGCCAGAGGCAGCTTCCCGGCGAATGACTTCGGGATCGGCGCGTTCCAGCAGGTGCGGCGCCAGGCCCAGGCGGTAGCGCCGCCGGGAAGCGACGACGCTGCTGGGTCGTCCAGAGCTGGTGTCCGATATCCAGACGCTGGTCACCCATCGGGTGCGGAAGAACCACAACGGCGGGGCAGGCCCAGTTTCTCTCTTTTTGCCATCCTGGAGAAGCCTGATGATCTGCTCTTCGGTGAACTGGCGGATTTTCTTGCAGGGCCCCGCTGTCCAGCCTACGGCTGGGGGCAAGCCTGAGTCTGTGCTTCATGGCGTCCAGGTCCTGAAGAGCAGAGCACTTGACTCTCAGTGCATCTGCTGCTGTGCTGGCCCATCGAGGGATTGCGGCATGAACTTGCCGGCCGTCTTGAAGCTCCACTGCGTGACCTTGCCGTTGATCTTCACGCTGGCCTGATAGGTCTGCCCGGGCTTCAGGGGCTGGGCCGGGATCAGGAAGACGGCGCCACTGCTGCGCATCAGGCTGCGCCCCAGGTCCTGGGCTGTCACCGGACCGCCGACATAGTTGCCGGGCTGATCCTTGGTGTTCACGTACTGGGCGCTGCCATAGGCACAGACCTTGACTCCCTGACCTGCCACGGTCAGGGACGCCTCGGTGGCCGTCGTCTCACCGGACTCAAACGTGGCGGCGATCAGGGGCAGCCCCGCCTGGCGGGCATCAAAGCCGGGACAGGCGGTGAGGGGATCAGGCCATTCTCCGCCGTTATAACTGGCGAGATCGGTGGTGGCCCCGTTGCCCGGGAAAGTCATCGGTGCGCGCTTCCCTGTGACGCTCCCACGCGCCGAAGTAATGCCGCTGCCCATGGAAGCGGAGTCCGGTGTTGGACCGGGAGCGGTAAACGTGCCGATCCCGACGCGGGTCTGACCCGGCTGGAGCATGCCCAGGGCGTGGAAGGGCGCAGTGAACAGAATTGTCGTGCTGGGGGAGATGCTGCCCAGCGCGGCCACCGGGGAATAACTGACGGCCAGGTTGCTGTTGGTCGCGCAGGCCTGTCCTTCCGGCGACGCGAAGGGGAGGGCCGGGTTCTGGTTGTGCTCGATGCGCTTGTTGACCAGCATGTAGCGCCCGTTCATCCAGCAGTTCATGCTGGCGTCGACATCAAAGGCCACGGCGGGCAGATTGGCCTGACTCCGCAAGGCGTTGAAGCGGTCATACTCGCGTTCGATCAGGGTGCCGATCTCGACCGGGAGGCGCACCGCCGCTGACCTGGCCCCAGCCGTGACCTGGACGGTCACCGGAATCAATCCTTGCGGGAGCGCGCCCGGACTGGCCTGCAAGATCACGTCGTTGCCGATCAGCGTGGCACTGAGCAGGTCAGGGGCGGGACTGCTGATCACGGCGGGGCCGGGCGGCGTCCCATCGGCTGGCGGCGTGATCTGCAGCGGCACTCTGACGGTCTGGCCAGGCAGCACCCGGACGCGACTCAGTGGCGCGATGGCCGGCAGGCTGGCATCCTGCGTCACGGTGATCCTGACGGTCCGGGTCACGCTGCGGGTTTTGCCCTCATCCTGAACCACCAGACCGAGCGCGTATTCACCGGGAGGCACAGTCGTGGCGTCAATGCTGATCCAGTTGGAGGTGCCGTCCTTCTGCAATTTTGCCTTCAGGAGGGAACTCGTCTCGTTGAAGTCGAGGTTGTACCACAGACTCCCCCGATACGTGTTCCAGACCAGGTTGAAGCCGATTTTGCCCTGTTCCAGGTTGGAAAGGGTCAGGTGTGCGGGGTTGAAGGTGACGTCGAACGGCGGTTTGGTCTGCGGGTCCGGGTCCTGGGTCACTGGCCCCTCTCCACCAGGACCAGGGGGCGTGGGGGAATTGCAGGCGCTGAGGACGAGCAACACGGTGACAGCCAGAATGGATTGACGCATGATGGTCCTCGGGGCAGGAATGGGGGCGGGGAATGGCAGATCATCTGGGGCGGAGCGGGCAGGAGTGGGACGGCCAACAGCGACATGGCGGGAAGGCCTGTTCCGGAAATCTCACGGCCACGCGCAGTTCCAATCTGGACGTTATTGGCTTCCAGTGTAGCTGAGCACGTGATCGATCTGGGACGAAGTTGACCGGGCGGCGTCAAATGTCGGTGGCTCAGGCTGCTTGAGCCCGTCAGGGCCACTCTGCGCATCTACCGTCCTGACCGGAAGCGCCCTCAGAACCTCCACCGCCTTCTGGCTCAACCGTCCTGTGCCTCCGTTTTTAGGCTCATTCTTCCAGACCAATGCCCTCCAGAACGGGTGCCGAAAGGATGATTTGGGCGTGACGGATTCAGACGGCCCGTGTGTGCTGCTCTGTCTTCTGCGGCGGAAGCCGCCATGGACCTCCAGACATGGGCAGGTTCCTTCCAGCGCAATCACCTCCCAGGGAAAAACGTGGCGATGTCCTCGGCGATGGCCTGACGGACCGGCATGTACCTCAGGCCCAGCTCGTTCTCCGCCTTGTGGCTGCCGAACCGAAACCCCGCCGCCAGGTGCCGCGCACTGTTCCCAGTGAAGCCCAGCAGGGGGGGCAGGCCCGTCCACTGCTCCAGGTGTCCCAGAAAGGCCGCGCTGGTGTGGGCGAGGCGATCCGGCAACAAGACGGGCGGCCGGGGCCGGCCCGACAGTTCAGCCACCAGCTCCACAAACGCCCGATTGGTCAGGTATTCCCGGCCAATCAGGTACCGCTCGCCCGCGTTGTTCTCCCGCTCGGCGGCGCGCACGATCGACTCGGCCACGTCGTCGACATGCACGAAGGTAAAGCCGCTCCCCTCAAACGCCCACAGCACCTGACGTTGCCGCACCAGCCGACGGATCCACTGCCCCGTGGCATTGGGATCACCTGCACCGACCACGGCGCCAGGGTACACCGTCACCACAGGCAGTCCCTGGACCCCAAACGCCTGAATCACCTCATCTCCAGCGTGTTTGGTGCGCCAGTAGGCGTTCGGGTGGGGTCCCACCCGGCTGTCCTCGCGCAGCGGCTGATCGGGGGAGACCCCGTAACTCACCCCCGAGCTGACGTGGACCACCTTGGCGACGCCGGCATCGAGGGCAGCCTGCATCACGTGGCGGTTGCCCTCGACGTTGACGCGGGTGTAGATGCCCTCATCCCGTTCGTGCAGCGAGTAGTGGTTGGCGAGGTGCAGCAGCCAGTCAGCGCCGTGCATGCCCTCTGCCAGTCCGTCAGGGCGGGTGACGTCACCAGGGTGCAGCTGGACCCCCAGCGCCCTGAGGTGGCCGGCGTGCTCCGGGCGGCGCACCAGCGCCCTGACCGTGTGCCCCCGCTGCAGCAGGCGGGGAATGAGCCGGGAACCGATAAAGCCGGTGGCCCCGGTGACAAAAACGGTTCCGGATGCAGTCATGACACCTCCTGGCAGCGAAAGGCCGGATTACGCAACTGAAACCCTGGTGGAGACGGGACCGGAGCGGGTGCGGTCGTCTTGGGCGAATGGTCTGGCTCCAAGCACGGGACGGTCTGAAATGGAAGACTCAGGCCCATCTGACGCAAGGACACGCGGGAGTTCTCTGCTCCTGAGGCCGGGCCCTGACCTTCCCCGCGCATCGGTCCTGGACCCAGGGCCAACTGTACCCCAGTGCGCGTGAGCCCACATACGTATCGGCAACACCCGCCGGTAGCGCCCCGCGCCCGTCACGCTCGCTCGCGGCTGGGCCAGCTGCGGGAACGGCTGATGCTGAGCTTCCAGGGTCTGACCCTGACGGGCAATCGCGCTGCGCTTCGCTCAATCGAGCTGTCTGTCACTGATCAGCCACAACTGCCGGAATTCACGATCCCATCCGGTCAACGCTGCACGTCCGTCGTACAGGAAGGCCCGGGACCTGGTTCAGGACGCGCTTGGGCGATGGACGCGGTGCGGCCTGGGCCGGATGGCAACCAGTCAACCGTGCGCTTCCAGTGCACTGTTCCCCTCCCAGGCAGACCGCTCCTTATCCATAAACGCGTCATCCTGCCAGTGGGGCCGCATCTGCAGGTCGGTCACCTGAGAGCGCACGGTGGCAGGGCTACGGCGCTTCTCAATGTCCAGGGAGTGGTGGAAGGCTGAATCACCGCAACACTTCGGTAGCGATGCCCAAGCTCAGGGTGCTCCGGACCCAGCCCGTGGTGAGCGCTGGGACGCCCAGCCGCTCGGCCAGGGCCAGACAGTCATGGTCACCCAGGCTCAGACCCGCCGTGCGGGTCAGGGGGCGCAGTCGGGCCACGGCCCGGGTGGGCTGGCTGGCTTCATGCTGGATTCGGCGCGCCGTAGAGTCATGGCTCAGGCGGGCGGGGCGTAGAGAGGGCGACAGGCCGCAGAGTTAAAAATATTCTGGGTGGGGGAACGAGAAATCCTGGCCACAAGGGCAGCCATGTGCGTGGGCGTGGCCAGCACCGGCCCGCTCAGGGTGCGGCGAAGGGCCCTGGTCTTTCACCGCGCTGCAAGGCAGCAAACCGCAGCTTCTCGCCGACGGGGCGGTACGCTGCCGCTCACCACCAAAGGTGCTTCAGGGCTTGGGCATGGTGTTGATGATCAAACCGATGTGCGTGTAGTAGTTGAGCGCCCCGAACAGCAAAAAAGCCAGGCCGTCCAGCACCAGCAACACGCCCGTGACCTTCTGAACGGCACCTCCACTCTCACCCGCCGACGCCTGACGCACGAAGAAGGGGTAGAGCAGCGCCGTCAGACCCACAGTGGCGTACAGTCCGGAAATAAAGATGGCTTCGAGCCACGGATACTGGGCAAAGCGGCCCGAGATGGGTTCTTCCGGCGGGGCGGCGAACAGTTGAAAGGCGATACCTGCACAGGCAATCGCGATCATCGACAATCCCAGCCCCGTCACAAAAATACTGAGGGGCTGCGCGGCGGCGGCCAATTCGCGGCCCACCGTAGCGGGATCGCGCAGTGCGGCGGCCCGTTTCCACGCGTAGAACGCGGCGGCCAGCAGAATCACGCCAAAGGCCAGGGACGGCTCGCCGAAGATGATGTTGTCGAAGGGAAAGTATTTGGCAAACGGCCAGGTCAGGGTCATGTGCGCGCCGGTCAGGGTCAGGATGAAGCCCAGCACCCCCAAGTTGAGCGCCCAGCCCTCGGCGTGGAAAGGTTCTTTGCGGGCCACGGTGCGGCCCAGGGCAGCCAGCGAGAGCAGGGCGGCCCCGGTGGCCAGGGCCATGATGGTGTTATAGGTGGTCATCTGCGTCCAGTCGATGACCAGACCTCCAGCGGCTGTAGACATGGGATTCCTCCTGTAGGCGGCAGCGCGAGTCAAGCGCCGCTGGAGTCAGCATGCGCGTGGCGTTCCAGAGGGAGAAGGGGAACTTTATTCATGAACGGAGGAGACCGCGCCGGATCGTGTCTCGATCCCGCACTGGGTCCAGGCCCCGATCTTCAATTCCAGCATCCCTGCGAACTCCCGGATGTTGTTGGTCACCAGAATCAGGCCGTGAGCCGATGTCGTGGCCGCGATTTGAACATCCAATGGGCCGCTGGACGGCCCGGCATGCTGCAGCCCGGCCCGGGCACGCCCATACGCCTCCGTGACCTGCGAATCGAAAAGAAACATCACCAGATGCGGGGCGAAGCTCAGAACGGCGGCGAGGTGATGGTCCCGCCGTGCACATCTGGAGCCCCCGGGTAGGCGCTCGGCCTTGGTGACGGCACTCTGCCCCACCTCGCCTGGACGCAGGCTGTCAATGCGATTCCAGACGGCTGCTGGTTTGTCCTTGATGATGCAGATGTTGGTGTCAAGCACATAACGCAGCGGCGGGGTCAAAACGCCTCGCGTTCCTGCGTCTCCCTTTGCTCACGTCCTTGCGGTAGAAAGTCGTCTCCGATTCCGGCCAGGGCGCCGAAGGCAGAAGCGGCTGGGGGCTGATCCGCACCGGTTGACCGGGGCCGTCCGGGCGGGCCGGCTTCGGCTGCGGGCGCCGCCGTTCACCGCACAAGCGTATCTGGCCGCGCTGGCGCCGCAGGGCCTGCCGCTTCTGGCAGCAGCTCTGGACCCTGTGGTTCAGGACGGCTGACCTGACGCCGGCCTCGCCTGGCCCCCCTCTGAAGGGCGTCTTCAGTCCCCCCGCCGGGCCGCCAACTGCTGGCGGACCTCGCGCAACCGCGCCCCGTGTAGCGGGTAAAACCACAAGAACACCACCGCCAGCGCCGAGCCGATCAGCGGCGGCACCGTCATGAACAGGCGGAAGCCCTGCGCCACGGTGCCGGGCTGCACGTCCAGCTTCGGATCATAGCCGTAGCGCAGCGCCACCCAGCCGAACACGGCGGCGACGACGCCGGTACTCAGGGTGGTGATCAGGCCTGAGAGACCGTAATACGAGCCCTCGCGGCGCTGACCGGTGCGCAGCTCATCCTCGTCGATCACGTCGGCCAGCACCACATCGCCCATCAGGATCATCCCGGCCAGGCCCACGCCGAACAGCGCGGTGGTCAGGAAGGCCGCGGGAACGCTGCCGATAAAGGCCAGCGGCAGCACGGCCAGACCGCTGACGGCAAACGCCAGCAGCAGCGTGGTGCGTGCGCCGTACTTCTGGGCCACGAAGCGCCGCCACGGCCACAGCAGCGCCCCCGCCGTCACGAAGGCAGTGGCGAGCAGCAGCGTGGTCAGCAGGCCGCCCTCCACTCCGAGGCTGTACTTGACGAAGAAGCCCATGCCGGTGGCGAGCGTGCCGGTGGCGACGAAGCGCATGGTCTGCGCGGCCACCACGGTCAGAAAGCTGCGGTTGGTGAAGGTGGAACGCAGGGCGTCCAGCAGCGGCAGCGGCGCGGCCCGCACCGACGCTGCCCGCTCAGAGAGCGCCCCCACGCCGCCGTAGATGGCCGCCGCGCAGATCACCGCGAACAGAATGCCCATCGGCCCCCAGCCGATTTCCGCCGCCAGCAGGGGAGGCAGCGCCAGCCCGATCAGCAGGCCCACCACCTGCACGGCGTTCATCCTGACCGACACGTCGGTGCGCTCGGCGAACGAGCGGAACATCTCCGGCAGCAGGGCCAGATAGCCGGTGCCCACCATCGTGAAGGTGGTTTCCCACAGCACCCACAACATGCCGAAGTACAGCAGCACGCCCGCCGGGTTCTGCACGGCATCGAAAGGGGCGTTGAACAGCAGGGCCAGAAACAGCAGGGTGGGCAGCGTGGCGAACAGCAGGTACGGAATGCGGCGGCCCCAACGCGTGCGGGTGCGGTCCGAGAGGTAACCGATCACCGGATTGTCGATGGCGTTGTACAGCGCAAAAGCAGTCATCAGCGCCGCGAACTTCACCGGATCGGCCTTCAGGTGATCCACGTAGTACAGGAAGAAGAAGCTGGACACCTGCGCCGGAATCACCAGCCCCAGATTCATGGCGGCGTAGCGCCAGCGGGTGGCGGAAGTGGTTCCGGCGTCCAGTTCCACAGGGACGGCGGGCGTGGCCGGAACCGTCACGATTTCACCTCGCCCGTGGCCAGTCTCTGCCGCAGCAGGTCACGCAGCGGGCGGTAGCCGATTACCTGAAGGCCCAGGTTGTGCACGTCGCGCCGCAACGCTGGACTCAGAAACGCCTGGTAATTCGCCACCCGCGCGGGCCAGTCCCCGCAGATGGCCCGCAGTTCGGGCGTGTCCTGCGCCGGATGCAGGATGAAGTGGGTGATGCCGGGCGGCAACTCGCGCAACATCTGGCGGGTCAGGGCCGTGTGATCGCCCCCCACGTCCAGCGGCAACATCCGCAGGTGATCGACGAGGGGAACGCCGCGTTCCTCCAGTTGGTAGGCGGCCTGTCCGGCCTGCCGGGCATCTTCCCCGGTCAGGCCCGCCGCCTGCCAGTCCGCCGCGCTTTGCCGGGGAAACAGCGGTGGAAGGCCGTGCGTCAGCGCCAGTGTCAGCAGGTCAGGCAGGTACCTGGGATGGGCGGCGGTGCCCATATGCGCGTCTACGTGCGTCAGGTCCAGGCCCCAGGCCAGGGCGCGGTCCAGCTGGGCGGCCAGTTCCGTGCGGACGGTGGCCGGGTCAGCCTGCCTGGCCTCGTCCACTCCGGCGTGGAAATAGCCTTGCCCATCGGTCAGCGCAGGGGCACAGGTCAGCGGTCCCCAGCGGTAGGCCCCCCATTCGCTGGTCAGGGTCCAGTGGACACCCACGTCCGCCGTGGGGAGGGCGCCAATGGCCTGCGCTGCCGCCGGAGCCCACGCACACGGCATCATGACGGCGGCGGAGGACAGCAGCCCGGCTTCATGCAGATCCTGATACGCGCTGATGGTGGCCTGGCACATGCCCAGGTCGTCGGCATGGAAGATCACCACCCGGTCCCGCGCGTCGTAGCCCAGGGCGTTCAGACTCGGGTTGGGTGGAAAGTTCAATGGAGACCTCCTGCTTGCTGGAAACAGTACTCACGGAACGCCGGACTGGACTGGGTTGTGGGACGGGGCTCAGTATTCCACGCCCGGACCGCAGCGCCGATTGGATGTGCGTCGACACGCGGACGGCTGAGGCCTCAGGGACGAGGATTTCTTGAGTCTCCCCACGCCTAAAGGCGGGGGATTCTTGAAGAATGCAAATTCAAGTGACGTGACAGACCATGCGCGTAGCGCACACCCTGCACGGGGGGACCCATGACCCCAACTACGGGGGTCCCGAAAGACCCCAGATACTTTGCCCGGATGTTCATCGACCCCACCACGTCTCGGTCGCTGACAAACCCACACGCTTTGCACTGGTATTGACGCCCTGAGGGCTTGTACCTGTTGGTGCAAGGTGGACAGGTTTGCGAGGTGTACGCCTCATCGACGATCACCGCCCTCATGCCCAACTGAGCGGCTTTGTAGGTGATCATCTGGCGAAAGCGTCCAAACGACCAGCCGTGCAACCGCTGGTTGGCTTTGCGGCCGTATTTGATGACGTCGCGGATGTCTGTGATGTCGCCGATGACGACCGTTTGCACGCCTGCAGCATGCAGCGTGGAAACAAGATGTGCGGTTTGCTTGTGGAGAATATCGGAAACCTGGTTCTCAAGCCGGGCCACCAGGCGGCGTTTGCCCTTGATCAGCTTCTGGCGTCGCCGACTGGGTTTGGTGTGCGCCGTCCCTTTCTTGGTTCTCGCGATTTTCGCGTCGAGCTTCGAGATGACTTTGGCCCGGTAACGGGATTTGCTCTTGAGCAAGCGGCCCGAATACAGGGTCGCCTTCTCGCCATCAAAGACGCTGGCGATGCGGAGCTCTCCGAGGTCGACGCCGGCGACACCAGTGCCCAGTGCAGCCTGCGGCTGCACCTCGTAGACCGCCCGCAGTTCGTAGCCGCCGGTCTTTTTCCAGCCGATCTCCACCATCGTTGGCAGCGCGTGGTTCCAGGGGATCACCAGGTCTTCCACGCCTTTCCCCGTGGACAGGATCAGGCTTCCGGCTTTGAGCCGGATCCCCGTGGACTTCCAGGTGACTTTGAAAAAGTGCTTCCGCTTGCGGGGGTACTTGGCTTCCTTGCTGCCCTTTTTCTTGCGTTCGTTGGCACTTTTGATCGCCGCGTAGAAGTGGCCCACCACGGCGTCGCAACTGTGCGAATGCAGCACCCGGTCGGGGTCGTTCGGGAAGAGCTTTTCCATGCCGTACTGAGACAGAAAAACGGGCTTCCGGCCATTCTTGCCGTTGCCTGTTTGACGAAGAATCCGCCAGTACTTGACCAGCGCCGCAGAATACAGTTGTCCAGCCGCCCGGCACAGCCGGTCCAAGAGGGCACTTCCGGGCAACGCCAACTTGCGGACGGACCGCTGGACCATCTTCTTCGGCTTAGCCACCGAGCGGCCTTTCAAAAATAGAATGACACCTCTGTACCGGACATCTTCGAGTTGAGGCTGTGCTGGACGGGAAATCCCTGAACGTGTGACAGGTTGCGAATCGGCAGGATAAACGGCGGTGTTTTGGGTGTGTGACGACTCCAAAACCCGCCGA